>JAYWHF010000001.1:0-1965 GCA_043777855.1 Gammaproteobacteria bacterium
TTATCGTCAGCGACGCCAGTACCAATTGCATTTGCTAGGGTTACGCGGCCCGCACGATAAACAGATAACAATCCCGCAACTCCGAGCATAGAATCTTGCCGAAAAGCCAAGGGGTCTAAAAAATCATCGTCGAGGCGCCGGTAAATAACATCAACACGTTTAGGCCCCTGCGTCGTACGCATATAAACTGATTCATCGCGCACAAATAAATCGCGGCCTTCCACCAACTCGACACCCATCTGCTGCGCCAAAAAAGCATGCTCAAAATAAGCGGAGTTAAAACTGCCTGGGGTAAGCACTACCACCGTGGGGTTATCAACACCCTGCGGTGCGCACAAACGTAAATTATCCAGAAGCATATCGGGATAGTGTTCAACCGGTGCAATCGCGTGCTTCGAGAACAATTCGGGAAATAAACGCATCATCATCTTACGATTTTCAAGCATGTAAGACACACCTGACGGCACTCGCAAGTTATCTTCTAAGACATAAAACTCACCTTCGCCGGCGCGCACCATATCAATGCCGGCGATGTGCGCATATATTTGATTGGGCACGTCCACCCCCTGCATTTCAGGGCGATATTGGGCATTACGTAAAACCTGATCAGCAGGGACTATTCCCGCTCGCAGAATGTCCTGGGTATGATAAATATCGTGAACAAAGAGATTAAGGGCGCGGACCCGCTGCGCCAAACCTGCTTCCAAAATGCGCCATTCATCGGCGGGAATAATTCTCGGTAACAAATCGAACGGAATTAGCCGCTCAGTGCCAGCCTCCTCACCATAGACGGCGAAAGTGATACCCATGCGATGAAACGTTAAATCTGCCTCAGCTTTTTTTCGCGCTAATCGGTCATTGGGTAGAGTGTCGAGCCATTGACCGTAGTGTTCGTAGTGAGGGCGATTGATTTTCGCACCGGACAACATCTCGTCATAAAAAACCGGTTTAGACATTCGCATACCCTTAGAGCTTATTATCAGTCAGTTAACCGGAGCGAAATGCGTGCCAACAAATTATCGATTTTTTCCGGTATTTACAGAAGCAAACGCACCAAAAAAATGCAGCTGCACCTAAACCCTCCTATTTACCGTCGCTTATGACGCAAGGCAAGGCACCCATAAAGCCCAATCAGGGAATGAACGACCTAACGGCGAATGACTGACGAATTTACCCATAAATGCTATAGTGCGCGCCTCTCCAACAAACACTAAAACACATTAAAAGCCTAGTGTGGCCAACCGCGGAATCCGTTATAACTCATGACTCAAACCCTCAAAAACTCAGCTCGCCGTATACTTGTCACTAGCGCGCTGCCTTATGCCAATAGTGATTTACATCTCGGCCATATGCTCGAACAAATCCAAACTGATATTTGGGTGAGATTCCAAAATCTCCGAGGTAACAACTGCCTATATGTTTGTGCTGACGACGCCCATGGCACCGCAATCATGCTAAAAGCTGAAGAAAAAGGGATCACCGCCGAAGAGCATATTGCCAAAATCAAAAAAGATCACGAATCCGTGTCGCAAGGTTTTAGTATTCATTTTGACAATTTTTATACAACTCACTCAAATGAAAATCGCGATCTTTCTTACATGATTTATGCGCGCTTAGTGGCCAACAAACACATCGCAACTCGGTGCATAACCCAAGCTTATGACCCCGAGAAAAAATTATTTTTAGCGGATCGCTACATTAAAGGCACCTGCCCTAAATGCAAAACAGAAGACCAATATGGCGATAACTGCGAAAAGTGCGGCGCAACCTATTCGCCCATGGACCTGATCAATCCTACCTCTGAAATATCGGGCGCCACACCTATCGCAAAAGATTCAGAACATTTTTTCTTTACGCTACCGGCGTTCAGCGACTTCCTAAAAAACTGGACACGCGCAGGGCACCTGCAAGATGAAGTTGCCAATAAAATGGCCGAGTGGCTGGAGGGTGGGCTGCAAGAGTGGG
>JAYWHF010000002.1:0-1963 GCA_043777855.1 Gammaproteobacteria bacterium
GCTTGTGCACAATTATTTTTGGTGCAGCCAGATACAAATTCATGACCGTTCCAATCGCCAACAACCAAACCATCAAAACCCATATGGTTTTTAAGAATATCGGTTAGCAAATATTGATGGCCGTGCATTCTCTCGCCCTTCCAATTATTGAACGACGCCATAACCGTTTGCACACCGGCTTCAATCGCGGTGACATAACCTTGCGCGTGAATTTTGATAAGTTCTGCTTCACTCACATCGGTATTGCCGCGATCAATACCGCCTTTTGTGCCGCCATCGCCTAAGAAGTGTTTAGCGGTACCTATTACATGCTGTGCCGATAAAAATTCAGCAGTATCCGCATCGCCCTGCAGCCCTTCCACCATTTTGCCCGCATAGGATTTTACGAGTTCAGGGTTTTCAGAATAGGATTCGTAAGTGCGGCCCCAGCGATCATCGCGCACTACCGCGACTGTGGGCGCAAAGCTCCAACCTATACCTGTTACCGCAATTTCGCGGGCAGTCGCTGCGCCGATTTTTTTCATCAACTCAGGGTTGCGCGCGGCACCCAGTGCAATGTTGTGCGGGTAGAGAGTTGCACCTATAACATTGTTGTGACCGTGTACCGCATCCGTACCCCACATAATCGGAATAGCCACGCCATTTTCGGCGGGTTGCATGGAGGCTTTATAAAAATTATCGGCTAAGGCAACCCAATCTTCGGCTTTGGATAATTTGTTGTTATTAGGGAAGGCACCGCCGCCATTTAAAATTGAACCTATGTGATATTTTTTGATATCGGCAAGGCTGATACTGCGAATTTCTGGCTGAATAGTTTGGCCGACTTTTTGTTCCAGCGTCATTTTTGCGATGAGCGCATCAATCTTTTTTTCCATCGCAGGATCTTTTACCACCTTGCTAACCGGCTTCGGCCAGAGTGCAGGATTGCGAGTTACACCTGTTGCATTCTGTGTTTTAGGAGCTTCTACCACTTTGGTTTTTGGCGCAGGGCTTTCACAGCCCGGTAAGATCAAAGCACAGGCAGTAAGACTCGCCAGCAATGGCAAATAGCGTTTAAAAGAATGCGTCATAGTGTTTCACCACAATTAAGTCGGTCGCCACAATTAAGTAGAACGATAGTGTGTAAAAAAGCCCCCAAAATTGGGGGCTAAGCAAGGAGAGCTAACAAGAATGGAAAGGGGTTGGCTAGATGCGTTAACACACCTAATCACACTTGCTAACGCCCAAATACGGCCTGACCCGTATCTAGGTTTGGTTTTTTTAATCGCTGCAGTTATTCGGTTATAACAACGGTTAAAAATAAACGTTTGAGTAAAAAAGGCTTTTTACGATGGATTTATGATGGTGATGTTTAGACGTTGTGTCGTCCCACTTTCAAAAAACTCGCAAGGTGGGGCTGTTCACTTTTAGTGGGCAAGGTTGCACTTGGCAAAAAGCAGAGGTCAATCGGCGTTTGAATAAAATTATTTACCCGTCCGTGTATTTTATTCTTTATTTCAGTAGCTAAAAATACAGTACATAGATTTAACAAAGGGAATGAAACACTAACCCAACGATAGATTACCGTCAGGTTAGTGGAGTGTGACGCAAGGGTGAGGAGTGCGTGAACTGAGGTTCATATTTCTGTTGGGCAATGTGCTTTGAGAAAATCGCCTAGCATCGGCAACTTTTGAGCATCATGTTCAATTTTCTCTCGGAACCTTGTTAGAAATTTGAATAGCTCGGCTTCATTAAATAAATCGGCAAGAGGGTGATATTGTTTCGGCACAATACCTTGACCCATCATTACCTGCGTCCAAGAGTCTACCCGGAACAACTCGTCTGGCCCAATAAAAATACGCCCCGTTTCACGGAATAGATTAATTCTATTACTCAAAGATTCAGGTATGGGCATTGTGTGACAATGACGCCAGAACGCAGTATCCGTACGGCGCGTCGCATGGAAATGTAATACGACAAAATC
>JAYWHF010000003.1:0-5445 GCA_043777855.1 Gammaproteobacteria bacterium
CTTCTTTGAGCATTACAAAGACCTCGAAAAAGGCAAATGGGTTAAAGTTGAAGGATGGGGGGATGTAGAAGAAGCACGCCAAGAAATTCTCGATGCAGCGAAACGTTACCAAGCCAATACAAAATAGACATCTACGAATTAACGATCTATGAACGGTCGTTAATTCGGTTAAGAAATAGATAAGAACGACAGCAAGGCAGCAGAGACTGGCCCCCGTAGGACAAAGCACAAGCTCGTGGATTTTCGGCAAGATGCGAATAGAATCTACGCAACGAAATAATAACTTTTACCGCTGTAACAAATTGCAACAACATTCGTCAGACGGTATAACCCTAAAAAAATGGGCAACAACTATGAGCGCCACAACACCTAAAACCAATCCTCTACTCTGGGTACCGTCGGGTTATTTCACGATGGCACTTACCTATATGACACTTACCAGTGTTACCGCGATTATGTTTAAAAATTTGGGCATGGACAATGGCAAGGCGGCGGAATATGCCAGCTACCTTATTTTGGCGTATACCATCAAACCACTATTTGCTCCCTTTGTTGAAATGTATAAAACCAAAAAATTCTTTGTGCTTTGCGCGCAGTTCACAGTAGGTTTTGGCTTTGCGGGTGTGGCTCTTATTATGGGCTTACCTAATTACATGCTTATTCTCATGATACTGTTTTGGATGCTCTCATTTGTAGGGGCTACTCAAGACATAGCATCCGACGGTGTGTATGTGACATCACTCGACAGTAAAGCCCAATCTTTCTATTGTGGAATCCAAAGCCTCAGCTGGAATATCGGCCCCATAGTTGCTATGGGCGGCCTGGTTTATCTTAGCGGCTATCTGCACACAAATTACTTTCATCACGACGCCAACGTATTTGGCCCTGAGTGGATTGATGCCTGGCGCCTGATATTTTTTATCGTTTCAGGAATCACGCTATTAATGGCTATTTGGCACACGAGCATTATGCCGGACGGAGCAAAAGCGGAAAACACACCAAGTACCCTTAAGGATGCAGTAGCGATTTTATGGGATTCTTTCGTCACATTATTTCAAAAGAAAGACATATGGTGGATGATTGCCTTCGCATTTTTCTTCCGCCTCAGTATCGGCTTCCTTGAAAAAATCGGGCCGTTTTTTATGGTAGACCCCGTATTGAAAGGTGGGCTGGGGTTGTCCAACGAGCACCTAGGTATAATTTACGGCACCTATGGCTTAATCGCTGTGGTCGTCGGGTCATTACTCGGTGGTTTTTTTGTCGCGAGCCGCGGGCTGAAGCCAACGCTATTTTTATTATGCTGCGCTATAAATATTCCCAACGTCACTTTTTTAATTTTAAGTATTTATCAACCATCTAATCTGCTGATGATTACCCTCGGCGTTGCAGTTGAGAAGTTTTTCTTTGGATTTGGTTCTGTCGGATTCATGATTTACCTAATGCAACAACTCGCACCGGGGAAATACACCACCACCCATTATGCATTTGGCACAGGGCTTATGGGGCTATGCATGATGTTCACCGGCGTGCTCAGCGGCCATCTGCAAGAATACTTCGGCTACATTCATTACTTTATTTTTGTGATGATAGCGACCATACCTTCATTTTTTGTTTGCTGGAATGCGCCATTTCATATCAAAGAAGAGGCGTAGCATTTTCACGATCTACCCATGAAAAAGGCCGCGATTGCGGCCTTTTTCATGTATTTATTCATTGCTCATAAACATCAAAACTTATCTATTGCTCGTAAACATCAAAACTCTGCGCATATTTCGATATCCATTCAAGGGCAGCTTCCTCGGTACTCATCAGACGCCCGTAATTAGCGCAAATAGTATGTCGATACTCTTCAATCTGACACACCTGCTCTACCATTCTGGCGCGAAAAAAGTTCTCGCAGCTGGTAAAACGCATACCAACTTCATATTCATCGGGCGAATGATCCCGACGCCACACAACTACGCCTTGCCCATGATAATCGGGAGTTGTAATCGGAATTGCGAAATCAATGAGCTCACCCACTTTCACGGGTTGATGGGTCAGAAAACTCAAACCTCCGTTACTTAAGTTTTGCACTATTACATCACTGGCGATGTGTTTATTGGAAAAAATATTGATGGGAATAGATGTCGGATGTCTAATATATTCACGCATTACATACTCCTTGCTGGACTATTGAGTGAGTATAGTTCTACATTGAATAATCATCTAAGTATCAAACGACATAACACAAGGGGCATCTAAAAGAAATGGCCTAACAAGAAAAAATAACACAGAAGAAACAAAAAAAATACTACGCGATATTAATCAACCAACTTTAGACTACTGATGTTAGGGACAATAGGTTTAACAAGCAATTTAAGCTGCCCAAGATCTGCGCCGGCGGGGGCTAAGGATGCATTAAGATTTTGAATAACCAGCGGCACGGAAATTTCTTTTTCATCCGCGCCAATCATATCCGCGCCCAGTTCAGCAATATTCCAATCACTAACATTAACATTAACATTAACATCCGGAATCGAAAGTGATATTTTTTCCTCTGCGCGAACTAAATCTGCACCTACCTCCGCAAGCTTAAAATCGGGGACGATTATTGACGAGGGAGCAATAGTTTTTTGCTCGCTAATATCTAATAAGTTACCTCCTCCGGGCCGCAAACTAAACGCGCTTGTGTTAATCCTAGCAGGAGCATCCACAGGCTTTTCAGCACCGGTCAATAATTCAGCTCCCACTGGAGCCAAACTCCAATTGCCC
Source organism: Gammaproteobacteria bacterium (assembly GCA_043777855.1). Lineage (GTDB taxonomy): Bacteria > Pseudomonadota > Gammaproteobacteria > Pseudomonadales > Cellvibrionaceae > Cellvibrio. The sequence goes on from JAYWHF010000003.1 coordinate 2,755, forward strand.
CCCTGATTTTTTGGAATCGATTGGCGCTCAGGCGAATGAGAAGATGTTGCTGGAGCTGAAGTAATGGATGGCTTTGCTTCTGCGGCTATAGCACCACTATTTACACTGGCCACTAATTCAACCTGAGCACCAGACTTCACGAGTGCATCGCGGTATTTTTGGGCATCAATCAAGCCTAAACCACGCTTGAGTGGTATTGGCCTGCCACTAAATAGTGCATCGATTTTTGCGGAGTCCGTTTTAAAAAGTTCCTGCAAACGCACTTTCACATCCGCCAACTGGTGACCAAGAACTATGTCACCGCAAAAAATAATATCGTACAGCAGCTCACTCATGGTCGTTACTCACAAAATTAAGACGTTTAACTTTTGACAAAAGCATAGCAGCGGGAAAAGCATGAGAAGAATGAAAGTAGCACCAGTTCTATAATTTTATATTTTTGCGATATAAAAAAATCTACATGGAACAAAACAATCTCATGCCTCATTGGCAATTGATCAATGAACAACCATACTTCAAATCGCTTCACCGAAAACCTTTCTTTTGACACACTTTATTTTTTGTTAAGGACATTATTGTCATGAACGCTATGTATCAACGCAAAATTGTTGTCGATGGCCACCTAACTGAAGTGGCCAACGTACAATTTAAAGTAGAGCAAGACATCAATTTCTTGGAAAACCGTATCACGCTAATGAAGCAGCAAACCGTACCTAATCAAGTCGTAATTGAGATTTATGAAAACATGCTACGCAGCCGCAAGTCAGTGTTATCTTGGCTCAGTGATGGCAACCTAACTTGCTTATCTCAAACGTCATAAAAATATTTTCAATCTCGTTTTATCTCGCTTAGTCATCCAACAAACCATGGTCCATTGTAAATGCGGGCTCGGCGACTGTTGGATGACCTACTACTTTTGCCGGAACCCCTGCCACGGTCGTGTGTGCGGCCACTGAATCTAAAACCACACTTCCCGCGCCAATTTTCGAACCTTCTCCGATATCAATAGGCCCAATAATCTTGGCGCCTACGCCGATTAATACACCACAGCGAATAATCGGGTGGCGCTGGCCTTTACCGCACCCACTTCCCCCCAGAGTAACGCCATGCAAAAGTGATACGTTATCCTCCATAATCACCGTTTCTCCGATCACAACACCTGTTGCATGGTCAATCATAATACCTTTGCCAATTCTTGCACCAGGATGTATATCGACATCAAACTGCTGCGAAATTTGATTTTGTAAAAACAATGCAAGGCAATCGCGTCCGTGCAACCACAACCAATGCGCAATGCGATAAGACTGCAGAGCCTGATAACCTTTAAAAAAAAGTAACGGCATAGTGTAGTTATTGCACGCCGGATCTCGCTCACGATGAGCACAAATATCTGCCCGCATCGCAATTTCAATAGAAGCATCTGCACACATCGCGGAACTAATAATATCGCGAATCATTAACGCTGACATTGCCTGACTATCCAACTTATTAGCCAAATGAAAACTAATGGATGCCGCAAACGTATGATGATTTAAAATAGTCGAATGATAAAAGCTAGCCAACATGGGCTCTACACCGCTCGCTTGCAACGCCTCCGCGCGAATTATATTCCACACATCAAAATCGGGTGACTCATTCATAAAATTCGATTTTCACTTGAATAATAAAGGTAATAATTCATCCATATGAAAAAAACATTCCACATTACGTTCTTTCATTTCTGACAACAAGACATTGTCTAGGCCATTTTTCTGAGCCGGACAATAAGCCAGCGCGCGCATTCCCGCCGCGCGCGCTGCAACAATTCCCGTCAACGAATCTTCCACAACAATTGCTGCGTCGGCATTGATACCCATGGTTTTTGCAGCATGCAAGAATAAATCCGGCGCTGGCTTACCGCGACTTACGTCTTCAAAACTAAAAACATTACCAGCAACATATTTCAACAAATTGGTTTTCACCAATGTCATCGCCATTTTTTCATGCCGTCCATTTGAGGCTACGCAAAATGGAACTCCTTGTTTTTTTAATTCCAGCAACACAGATTCAACTCCAGCAACAGGCTCCAACCGTTGTTCGCAAGCAACCAAGGTCTGTCGTTGTATGTGACGCCAAAAATCTTTACCGTTTTGTTGCCGCTCTTCTGTACTCAATTCTTGCCAAGACAGTTTTTCTGTAAGTTCTTGAGTAATCATCTCTATGCAGTCTGCCACCGACTTACCGCGATAAGCCTCTAAGGAATATTCCGCATCAACATGAATATCATATTTTTCAGCCATACATTCAGAAAATACTTGGGCAGACAAAATTTCACTGTCCACCAAAACGCCATCGCAATCAAAAATAACTAGCATATGTAAAATTCTCTAACCTCGGCGCCCTATCCTCACCTACACGACTTCTGCTTCCAGACTATTGTTTGTAGCGGGATAGGGAGTTGTCAATAAAATCAAAAAGCCTAGAACTAAAAATACAATTAACACACTCATCCCCAGACGAGCTGAGTGTGTTAACAACGTCACTGAAGCAACAGCCATGGGTGCGACAAATGATGTGGCGCGCCCCGATAACGCATAGATCCCAAAAAAACGACCAGACTCACTGGGCTTAACACTGCGCGCCAAATAGGCGCGCGACGACGCTTGTGCCGGGCCAAATGCCAACCCTATTAAAAGCCCAAAAGCAATGTAA
>JAYWHF010000004.1:0-1960 GCA_043777855.1 Gammaproteobacteria bacterium
TATCGAAACATGTGACTGTTCTTTGAGTAAAAAAGATTTAATGGCAAGTTCTTTCTCGGTGGTGGGTGCAAAGCTGGCGTGGCCACCCTCGGTGGGAATGATTTTCCAGTTGCCGTTATCGGGACACAGAATGGCCATGCCGAAACCAGTACCTGGGCCCATTACCACAATGGGCGCATCGACATTTGCGTTAGCCTGGTAAAGGGTTTTTGAGTCAGTGGCTGGTAAAAAGGGGGTTGCATAGGCCCAAGCCGCAAAGTCGTTAATGACGTGGAGAACCTTCATGCCTAATTGATCGCGCAATTCCGCAATGGAAAATTTCCAGTTCAGGTTGGTCATCTGACCAATTCCGTCATCAATGGGGCCGGCAATCGCAAGACACGCGTATTGCGGAACTTCAACCTTAAGCTGCGCGCAGCAGGCTTTAACCATGCTACTCATGTCGTGATAATCGGCGCATCTGAGTGTTATCTGTTGGCTGGTGGTGTAATTGGGGGTGTTGCTGTTTGCCGCGTGTTCAACCAAGCCGAAACGGGCGTTAGTGCCGCCAATATCAGCAACCAGTAATAGGCTCATGGAATTCCTCGGTATTGTTGAGTTAATGAATAGGGTGGGTGTTATAGGTGAGAGAAACGTTAAAAAGGCGGAGAAGTTTCGCCGCCTTTTTAACGTTGGTCAACATTGGTTAACGCTGGGGATCAGTACAAGCCGATGAGCTAGCCCAGTTCGACAACAACATTGATAGTTTTTCCAGCAGGCATAACGGGAATCACGTTGCCGGGAATCACTTTGCCATCCACTGTTAACTTGGCCACACCCTTACAGACACCTTTGGGGTTCTTAACCTCAATTTCATAACGCACACCCCGGAATTCGCGGCTGACGCTAAAACCTGGCCATGCCTTAGGAATACAAGGATCTAAGCGCAGGCCATGATAGTCCGGTTGGACACCCAACAAGCCTTGACTGACGCTCACGAAAGTCCATGCCGCGGTGCCTGTTAGCCACGAGTTCTTGGCTTCGCCGAAGCAAGAAGCATCTTTACCGGCGATCATTTGTGCATAGACATAAGGCTCAGCGCGATAAGTGTCGATTTGGTCTTCTTTAGCGGAAGGGCAAATCGACAAATAGTATTCCAAGGCTTTTTCCCCTTCGCCGAGCATGCACCAACCGAGGTTGATCCAGGTATTGTTGTGGCAGAAGATGCCCGCATTTTCTTTTACGCCGGGCGGATAGGAGGTGACTTCCCCAAGCTCCAAATGGTATTCGCTGTAAGCTGGTTGCTGCAGAACAACACCATTTTTAGTGAACAGGTGTTTATGCACACTGTCCATGGCTTTGCGTGCGCGACCGTTATCTTGACCTGCGCCACCCAGTACGCACCAACCTTGGCTCTCAATGAAAATTTTGCCTTCTTCGTTGGTGTGCGAGCCGACGGCGCGACCTTCCGCATCGTAGGCGCGAGTATACCAATCACCGTCCCATGCTTGCGTTTCAACAACATCCAACATGGTTTTGTAGTCAGCTTCCATACGCGCTGCGTCAGCCATTTTGTCTTGCGCTTTGTAGAGTGCTGCCATTTCGCGTGAAGCGTAGAGGAACAAACCGGCGATCATTACTGATTCCGCTTTACTGCCTTCTACATCGCCCGCCAATTGGAAGCTTTCGTTTGGCTCGGTACTGAAGCAGTTCAAGTTTAAACAGTCATTCCAGTCGGCGTGACCAATCAACGGCAGGCCGCGTGGGCCGCGTTTTGCCATGGTGTAAGCGATACTGGTTTCCAAGTGGTGGCCGAGAGTCTCTTTATCTGCTGGGTTGGCGTATTCTTTTTCCGCGTAACCAATTTTTTCGTCGAGAATCGAATAATCGCCGGTTTCTTTGATATAGGCGGTTGTTGAAAGCACTAACCACAAATGGTCATCATAGAAGTCGCCGCCGACTTCTTTGTTGCCCTTTTTGG
>JAYWHF010000005.1:0-5437 GCA_043777855.1 Gammaproteobacteria bacterium
CTCCTTATCGGTAAATAAACTTGGGGTGTCTCCGTGCAACACCAAAACCCGTTTCGCTGAACCCGTTTGAATCATCATGTTGGCCAGCCACAACCCATAAGGATAACCCGAGCAACCCAAGCCAACGTCAAAAGCGAGACAGCCATGGCGCAAACCTAGATCGCGATGCATAAGGCTACTGCTACCCGGCAAAAAATAATCCGGTGATTGTGTGACAAAAATCAATGCATCGATTGAATCAGGAAGCCACGCCAAACCCTTTAGTAAATTTCGTGCAGCGACCAAACACAAGTCGGAGCTACACAAACTACCGTCGCTTACCCGCCGCGCTTTCACACCCGCCAAAGCCACAACTTTTTTCACCTCCATGGCGTCAAATTGTTGTGTATCACGCACATTGTCGAACTCCGTGCTTGGCACGGCACTCACCACACCAGCAAGCCGTGCGCCACGTAGAATTGTCGCTGTCATAAATCTTTTACCATCAAAAAATATCCTATTTTATTATCTCGCCTATTTACTCTATCTCGATTATTTACCCTATATTGCTTATCTAACCCATGTAACTTATCTAACCTATGTAACTTATTTAGCCTATGTAAGCTATCTAGTATGGGCAACGCAGCCGAGCACTAAGGATTTACTTCCAGTGTCGCTAAAACCTGTGCAGGCAGATGGAGGTAACGAGTTGTTTTTCGTTTATTGTCAATATCTTTGTAAGCAAAAAGAATTTTTTCCACCGCAATGCCGAGCGTCTTCGCAATATCGTCTGCCGCAATACCGTTGTTATGCCCCCACAGAGCCAAATCCATCTGCTGATAAGGCAGCGCAAAATAAAATTCATCTTGGCCTTGTTGCAAGCTGTAAGTATCCGTAGAAGGAATCGCATTACAAACAGCATCCGGCAAACCTAAATAATTCGCTAAGGCATACACCTGCGTTTTATACAGATGAGCGATGGGTTTTATATCCGCCAAACCATCCCCACCCTTCACAAAAAAGCCTTGGTCATACTCCAGCCGATTGGGCGTGCCTATAACAGCGTAATTGAGTCGCTCCGCATGAAAGTACTCGGTCGTTTTACGCACGCGCTGTTTAAAATTAGTCGCCGCAACTATAGTGAGATACTCATTTGCGGGCAGCACAGCACTGAGTAAGGAGCCGTCAGGTCTTTCCACAATCAATTTAAAGTGATTAATTTTTCCTTCTAAGCCACCTTCGATAGCAATTTTGTTTTTCCAGGTTCCATCATACTCAGGGAAAAGACTCTTAATGGCTTTGTCACGCCATTCGTAACATCCGATTGCCGTAAGTGTTGAAGAAATATTTTTTATTTCGTAGTCGATACCCAAGTATTTTGCAACTGACTCACCCAAGGCTGTGCTATTTGAAGAGGAATCTTGCTCTGGCATCAATAACCCAAATACTTTTTTTGGCCCCAACGCCCTAACGCAAAGTGCTGCACAAACAGCGCTATCAACACCACCGGAAATACCTAACACCAATCCTCGCCGATTAATTTTGGTGCGCAGTAAATCACGCAAGCTCTGAGCAATACGTGCAACTTCTAGCTCCGCGTTAATTAAGAGCGCATTCTTTAGTGTTGCAGGGCTATCTACCATGGGCATCTCTCATTGTTCGATGAATAAACTAAGTAACTCAACGCAAATCTTTTTTACTGATTTTATCAGAATCCGTTTTCGGCAAGGAATCCAAAATGACGACCTCGCGTGGCACCATAAAACTTTCCAGATTGGCCATACAGTGTTGACGAATTTTTTTGGAGTCTAACGACGAGTTAGAATCAATGGCGACAAAGGCTTTAATGGTTTCGCCTTCAATTAAATCCGGCACACCCACAACAGCCGCCTCACGTATACCCTGCAAACTATAGAGCACATTTTCAACTTCAACCGGGCTCACTTTTTCACCGCGCGATTTGATAATGTCATCTACTCGACCATGAAAATACAGGTAGCCATTTTCATCCATCACAAATTGATCTTGTGCGCAAAGCACCTTTTCATTGGCATAAATATTATCGCGCAACATTCTTTGAGTTTCTTGCGGTTTATTCCAATAGCCTTGCATAACATGGGCACCGCGAACATACAATGTCCCGCGCTGGTTAGCCGGAACCGGTTTCTGCTCGTCATCCAACACAAAAACTTCCGTTCCAGGAATGGCCTTACCCACGGAATTTGGATAAATTTCTGCATCTTCCGGCTCTAAGTAACTCACTCGCTTACACTCAGTAAGGCCGTACATTTTGTAAATAAGCGCATTGGGAAATATTTTTTTTAGATAAGGTAGATATTCCGGCGGTAAAGCGGCGGCGGTGTTGGTAACACGCGTAACACTTGGGAAGCACAGGGGCGATTTTTGATGGAGGCCAATGAGCGTTGAAAATGCCGTTGGCACACCCGGAAAAACGGTCACTGATTGGTTCTGTATTTCTGCAAACACTAGACTCGGAAAAGCAAATGACTTGCTAACGACGAGACAGGCTCCCAAACGTACCGCCATAAAAATTTGATACAGCCCGTAGTCAAATGCCAACGGTAAAAAGCAGATGATTTTTGCATCACCATCCAAGCGCAGATATTCAATCAAGCTATCGCAGGTAAATACCATGTTAGCGTGAGTCATCATCACCCCTTTAGGGTCACCCGTGCTGCCCGACGTATAAATTAGTGCCGCCAAATCTCGATTAATCGCGGCGGATAGGATGGCTTTTTTAACATGAAGCCTTGCGTCCAAAACATTGATTAACCGTACCAAAGGCTTCGCGCGCTGCATGCTTTTATCAGCCAATTCACTGTCGGCGATTTCAGCGCCAGCATAAACAATTTCGCGCAAGCAATGAACATTTGCTACCGCCGGTAGAAACTGTTTTGCCAACGCTGAATCCGTTAATAAATAGGCGGCGCCACTATCACGCAAAATATATTCAAGTTTATTGGCTTTTGTTAAATGGTTAACAACCAGAAAAACACCACCGGCGTAAAGCACTGCATACAAGCTTGGCAATAGTGCCCAGGAGTTTTCCATGTAAATCGCAACACGCTCTCCACGCTGCAATCCACGGCTGCGTAAATAGGCAGCTACAGCCTGACTTTGTTGATGGAGCTGCTCATAGGTATAAGACTCGCCGCCCACCTGGGCCGCAATTTTTTGTGGATGTGCGCGATAAGACAGAGTCAAACTGTCTGACAATAAACGTCGAATTTCCATGACCATGGCTAGGTTACGCCTGTAACTTGCTACGAATAAATTTAAGTAAACTGTTGATCGAATCAAGATTGTCGGGCACCAGCTCATCGCCTTCTACTTTTATGCCAAGCCCTTCATCAAGATATTCAATTAACTCCAGAATGCCCATTGAATCCAGAATACCGCCATCCAAAAATGAATCATCATCGTTTAATGCAGACTCATCCTCACTGAACAAATAATTTCCGAGAATAAAGTGGCGTAATTTTTGGCGGGTTTCATCTAAATTCATTGCACGGCTTCCTATCATTGTTAACTTATTGGCAAAACTGACTATGTAGAATTTGTGTTGTTAGAATTCCTGTTAGTGCTTGTGACTCGGATGTATTGAGTGGTTTTCCATGACTCGCTTTGCTGATGAGAAGCGCCACTTTTTTAGCATCAAATACACCAACGCTGCTAATATTTTCTAACGTTAAATAGTTGCTTAGCCCGCCACGAAAAAGAGCGCCCTGACTAGCGGACAAGTTTGGCGAGCGGTACGGTTGCTTTTGTCGCTGACTGATCTCTTTAGGCAAGTACCGCAGCGCCATTTTTCGAAGTATATTTTTTTCTTGCATACCTTTCATTTTTATTTTCGGTGGCAAACGATTCGCAAATTCAATTAAGTGGTGATCCAAAAAGGGAAAACGGCCTTCAACAGAGTTCCTCGCCAACATTCGATCACCTTGCGAGCTGAGCAAGTATCCAGACATCAATGTCTTTATTTCAAGATATTGTGCTCGATGAAACGGATGCCAGTCGTTAGCCTGTGCAGGAAACAAATTTGCAATCTTTGCTTCATAGTTATTACTGGAGGAATCAGCATCTAACTGCGCTTTTAATTCTCCACTAAAAAACAACTTGGCCTTACTCGTGGCCTGCCAACGCGGCAAATGAGAATGCCACAAGAGCTCCGGGGTATCCAGACCCACGCCGAAAAAACGCTTTAAATACAGCGCCGCGTCGCCTTTGGGCAGATCCATATAAGGGTACAAACGGTTCAACAACAAAGGACGAAAGTTTGACTGCGGATTTTTCGCCCAGAACTGCCGCACCTTCGCTTCTTTAAAAATATCGTAGCCGCCCAAAACTTCATCCGCGCCCTCACCAGTGAGCACCACACGATAGCCTTGTTGATTAACCAGTTTAGATAAGATACCCATGGGCGCGGCCGCCGTACGCAAAATCGGCGACTCTGTATGCCAAACCGTTTCAACCAACTGTTGTGCAATGTGGTCGTAATCGACTTCTGTTCGCGAATGATCAGTACCGAGAAAATCGACTACCTGGTTTTGAAAATACGTTTCATCCAAAGCAGCATCAGCAAACCCCAATGAAAAAGTTCTTAGTTGTGTCTTGGCTTGACTCTGCATGAGCGCGACTAAAACCGAGGAATCCAAGCCACCCGATAGATAAGCGCCTACCGGAACATCTGAGCGCAATCGAAGTCGCGTAGCGTCAATCAGATGCTCCCGTAGCTCGTCAACCAGAATGGATTCGGCGCGGGTATCGTAGTCATCGCGGTGCGTTGGAAACTCCAAATCCCAGTATATTTTTTCTGTAATTTTTTGCCCTTGAATAACGAGCAAAGCTCCTGGCTTAACTTGAAATATGTCTTTGAAAATCGTTGCGGGCGAGACGCAGGTCCAACCGGTAAAAATAGCGTCCAATGATTCAGTGTCTATCACAAGCCGTTCTTTGAGCGCCGGAACTAACGCTTTTATCTCGGAGGCAAAGGCGAAGGTATCACGATTGGAAAAATAATAGAGCGGGCAGATACCGACTCTGTCGCGAACGAGAATCAGAGCTTGCTCACGCTTGTCCCACAATCCTAAGGCAAATTGGCCGTTTAAATAACGAGGAAAATCGAGGCCGTATTCACGGTAGAGATGCAAAATAACTTCGGTATCAGATTGCGAAACAAAATGGTGCCCTTTTGCAAGCAGATGCTCGCGCAATTCAATAAAATTAAATATCTCACCATTAAAAGTTATGCAGAGATTTCCATCGGGGGTTTGCATCGGCTGGGCGCCGCCGGCAAGATCGATAATACTCAAACGGCGATGTGCCATACCAATCACGTCATCGCTATAGAATCCTTCAGCATCGGGCCCTCGATGTTTAATGGCCTCTGCCATAGCAGCCAAAACCCTCAGGGTTTTTCCCTGCGCTTGCACACCTC
>JAYWHF010000006.1:0-1957 GCA_043777855.1 Gammaproteobacteria bacterium
TGACATTTCGCCTAAATTAATGCGGCGCAAATCCAAGAATTCAAATAATTTTTGGTGAATTTTGGAGCGCCACTGCTCCAGTAATTTTCGCTCGACTAATTCTTTGGGTGTTTCTTCTCGGCTTTGCTCCAGCAACGCGGTTATTTGCGATTCCGATAGTTTTTTAGCCGCCAATGTAGGTTCAGCAGTGAATTCCAAGGGTGCAGAAAGAGGCTTTATAGGCGTACTAGAGTGATTGCCGTTCATCGGGCGGTTTGCGCTAAGCGCGGCAGGCGGAGCAGCCTGTGGCCGCGTTTGTTGTTCAAAGGCGTTGTTCGCCGTTGCGCTGCGGGCGACCAGATTTCCACCCTGCTTTTTCACTACGGCAATGCGATAGTCGCCAATTTCAATGACATCTTCTTGTTGAATTGGCCCATGGTTTTCTACTTTTTTACCATTGACATTGAAGGCACTGCCGTCGTCTGACATGCGTATGTGTGCCTCGCCCGCCACATCAAATAAACAGGCGTGATTTTTACTGACGCGCCAGCCCTGCAAAATAACGTGGTTATTGTCCGCGCGGCCAATATTGCATTCGGAATTCTGCCAAATTTGCTTGCTAACTTTCATTCCCTTCTTGGTGTTCACAATAATTTCGAACATAGGATCAATCCAACAAAAATGAATCAAGAGGATTGCTTTTCACCGCGTCGCGTTGTTTTTTCGCGAAACCGGTTAGGGCGTTATTGAGCTCTGAGTTCGGCGTTACCACGTGGGGCGTAATAAGAATCACCAGTTCGGTATTGCTGTTATCTTTTCCCTTGGAACGGAACAAACCGCCCAGCAGCGGTAAATCGCCCAGCAGCGGTATCTTGGAGATATTCTCGCCTTCGCTTAAAAAACCTAAACCAGAAATCGCAAAGGTTTCCCCATCGGCTAAGTTGACAGTGGTATTGGTGTTGCGGGTTGTGAGACCGGGCACGCCTTGTACGGTTACGCCTCTATCAATCGCGCTAACTTCCGTAAAAACGGTTGTATTAATAATGTTGTTGTCGTCGATACTGGGTTCTATTTCTAAGGTGACGCCATAGTCTTTAAATTCCACTTCCGTTTGCCCAAGGTTATCTACCGAGCTAATTGGAAATTGGCCGCCGGAGCGAAAGCGTGCCTTGGCCCCACTTTTTGCCGACAACTTAGGTGAGGCTATGATGCGCGCTTCGCCGGTGCTGGCGAGCAGTTGAATGCGTGAAGATATAGCCGAGGTAATTCCGGCGTAGCCGTAGAAACCTGAATCACCCACGGCGACAGTGTCGGCGATTTCTTTCAAATCAATGTCCGGGTCTTCAGTGACTATGCCAAAGGAACCGTTGGAATAAAATTCTTTGTGAATACCCGCTGCGGGGCCAGAAATTGCATCCTGCCAACGTATGCCAATTTCGCTCGCGGCGCGTTTAGAAATTTCCACAAGCTGTACATCCAGGCGAATAATTTTTTCTACATCAAACTTGCGGGTATGCACGAGGCTGATTGCTGAGGGAAACACAGCCATGATGCTGTCGAAGGTGGGCCGGTCTTTGCTGTCGATAAAACCGCTAAAAATTAAGTGGTTTTGTTTGGAGGATACTTTGACGGATTCAAACCCGGCGGTTAGCAAGCGTGCGAAATCAATTTCTGACACAACACTTTTTGCGGTAACTTCAATGGCGTAGTTACTCTGACGATCACCCAATTGCCAAATGCGAATATTAGTGATGCCGGGTTTGGACGCAATTAACACCAGTTCATTATTTTCAATGGGTTTGTATTGCACTATGTCTTCGTCGGCGATGGCTACGCGCGTAATATCGGGCAGTTTTAGCACGCGAATATCGCCCACCACCAACTGCAATTTTTGATTGGCACTAGCGGCAAGTGTGGGGGTTAGCAGCACCAAAAAAACTGCCGCTAGCAACATAAAACGAGGTGTAAAAGAGCTGTT
>JAYWHF010000007.1:0-5430 GCA_043777855.1 Gammaproteobacteria bacterium
AATTGATACGGTGATCAGTAACCCTACCCTGAGAATAATTATAGGTGCGAATACGTTCGGAGCGGTCACCACTTCCTACCAAATTGCGGCGCTCATCGGAAATCAGTTTATGCGCCGCATCTTCTTGCTGAGTTTTTAATTTCGTCGCCAACAAGCTCATGGCACGTGCGCGATTTTTATGTTGTGAACGCTCATCTTGGCACTCAACTACTAAACCTGTTGGCAAATGCACAATGCGAATTGCCGAATCAGTTTTGTTAACGTGCTGACCGCCGGCACCCGATGAGCGATACGTATCAATACGCAAGTCTTCTTTTCTAATATTAATCTCTTCAAGCTCATCCGCTTCTGGCATAACCGCAACAGTACAAGCCGAGGTATGAACCCGCCCCTGAGTTTCAGTCGCAGGCACGCGCTGAACACGGTGCGCCCCTGATTCGAATTTTAATTTTGAGTAAACCCCTTGGCCACTCACGAGCGTAATAATTTCTTTATAGCCGCCGTGCTCACCATCACTCTGACTCAAGACCTCAATGCGCCAACCTTGCTTTTCGGCATAACGCAAATACATGCGGTATAAATCACCGGAAAAAATTGCTGCTTCATCGCCGCCAGTTCCGGCCCGAATTTCAAGGTAACAGTTTTTTTCATCATTGGGATCTTTAGGCAACAATAGTCGCTGCATTTCTTGTTTTGCAGGCTCGATTTGCGCAACACAATTATGCAACTCCTCTTCAGCCATTTCTTTCATATCGGCATCGCCATCAACCAGCAACTGCTTAGCTTCCGCAATACTGACATGCAACTGTTGATAATCAGTGTAAGCTTTTACGACGTGTTCTAGCTCAGAATATTCCTTTGAAAGTTCGCGAAATTTATTTTGATTATTGATGGTATCTGCTTCAGACAACATGACGCTGATTTCTTCATAACGCTCTCTAAGACGATCTAATTTTTCAAGTATGGAGGCTTTCATTCTTTCTCACTTAAACTGTTATCACTTTTTTCAATATCATCGGGCGACAATTCAAATAGTTCTTGCGCCACTTGAATCACTTGCATACGGCCATTAGCACTGGCATCTTTTAATATTGCCGTAGGTGCATGAATTAACTTATTCGTGAGGTTGCGCGCAAATTGCTGCAATACCTGCTCCGCACTGACGCCCGTTTCAAGTAGATGCAACGCCTTTTGTAATTCGACATCACGCAAGGATTCGGCCTTATGACGATAGGCTTTTACTGTCGCAATGGCATTCAGTGCTCGCTGCTGACGACGGTAAAGCTCAACACCTTCGTTAATAATTTCTTCCGCTTTACGCGCAGCGGCAAGGCGGGATTTTTTGTTTTGATCGATGACAACATGCAAATCATCTACCGTATACAAATAAACATCATCTAGCTCGCCCACCTGCGCTTCAATATCGCGCGGCACTGCAATATCAAGCATAAACATTGGCTTGTGTTTGCGTTTTTTGAGCGCGCTCTCAACAGCGCCTTTGCCGAGCAACGGTAATTGGCTTGCGGTGGAAGAAATAACGATATCCGCGCGATGAAGATGCTCAGGAATATCAGCCAACAAAATAGCCTCGCCATTAAACTCCTGAGCCAAATGCTGGGCGCGCTCCAAGGTGCGATTGGCTACGATAATGCGCTGAATATTTTGCTCTGCAAGATGGCGTGCGACGAGTTCAATGGTTTCGCCGGCGCCAATTAATAAAGCTGTACCCTGTTTTAAATCAGAAAAAATTTGCTGCGCCAAACTAACGGCAGCATAAGCAACCGATACCGGATTTTCGCCAATCGCCGTTTCTGTACGCACGCGCTTCGCAATACTAAAAATTTGTTGAAAGGCGCTATGCAACTCGCCACCAACAGTACCCGCGTCACAGGCAACAGCGTAAGCGGATTTCATCTGTCCAAGAATTTGCGGCTCACCAAGAATGAGTGAATCTAAACCACCGGCTACTTTCATCATGTGTCGCACAGCTTCATCGCCCACATGACAGTAGTAGCAATGCGCTAACTCTTCGGCACTAATACTGGAGTGTGCAACTAACCACGAAAGGACTCGCTCAGCGTGCTGTTCCGTATGCACATAGATCTCGGTGCGGTTACAGGTTGAGAGTATCGCAACTTCCGCCAAGCCTGCCTGTTCGCGTGCCGACACCAGAGCCAACCCCACCACGTCAGGTGCAAACGCCATGCGCTCGCGCACAGAGAGAGAAGCGGTAGTATGGTTAATGCCAAAGGCGAGTAAAGTCATAGGTCTTAGAGTAGCTGGCGCCCCATTAAGGATATTAAAAGTCTTATATTAATGCGCATAAAATGATGCACTTGAAACTACGCGTCCGCCACTATGAGTGTAGGCCTTGTTTGCAAAGGACGGTCGTGTTTGTAAAGGACCGTCGTGTTTGTAAAGGACCGTCGTGTTTGTAGAGAACGGTCGTGTTTGTAAAAGACGGTCAATCTTGTAACGAGCGGCAGTACAACGGGCCGTATTGTCCAGCCATACAGAGCCCGTGACAAGAAAAAAGAACACGCAAAAACTATCATTCGCACTCAATCTCGTTGATAGCTATTATAAGCTCCTTAATTTTTCGTGCGGTTCCAAGATATATCGAAACTAAAAGATCCAACAATTATCGACAAGATTACCTCCATCTTCATGAAACCCACAAAAATTGGAAATGAATCCGCCAAAACCAGCAAGAGCAATAAATGAACTCGACGATAATGCACTTAATGATTTTGATCGCGATAACATTAAGCGGTTGCACGCAACACACACAACAACAGCACCGGCAAACAACACCCATTGTTAGCCAAGACTGGCCGCAGCACCAAATGCGTATTGACGCCATAAAAAACTGGCAGGCTACAGGAAAATTAGGCGTAAAAGCTCCGGGAGAGGGGGGCAGCGCCACATTGCGCTGGGGCCAGCGGGGAGCGCAGTACCAGATAGATTTCAACGGCCCCTTCGGGCAAGGCAATATGTCCATAGAGGGAGGGCCGGGCCGAGTAACCTTTAGCGGCGGCGGAAACCCGCCTCAAAGCGCCAAAACCGCCGAAGAGCTCCTGCAAAAAAATACCGGATGGCAAATCCCGCTGAGCCAGCTGACATTCTGGCTGCGTGGCCTACCGGACCCATCAATGCCAATAACCAACCTAACAACCAACTCTCAGGGCTTAATCGGCGAGCTTAATCAGGCGGGCTGGAAAATTGTCTATGGCGATTACCTGAGTATCACGGACGCCACCAGCACTATCGCGATGCCCGGGCGAATTACCGCTGAGTTCAAAGAAATACGACTCACCCTGCTGATCAGAACGTGGCGTTTGGGAGACACCGAATGAACAGAGGAATCCTTGGTGGCCAGCCACTCACCGCAAATTCAACGTTGACCGTTTTGTCGCCCGCGAAGCTTAATCTTTTTTTGCACATTACCGGCCAACGCGCCGACGGCTACCACAATTTACAGACGCTATTTCAACTGCTGGATTACGGCGATACGCTTAGCTTTACCGGGCGCACCGACGAGAAAATCAGCCTCACACCGCCATTAGATGGCGTCAGCTTCGAGGACAACCTCATTATTAAGGCGCTACGCCTACTACAAAACCACTGCGCAATTCAGCGGGGAATGGACATTCATATCAATAAACGCCTCCCCATGGGCGGCGGCTTGGGCGGCGGGAGCAGCAACGCCGCCACTACCTTGGTTGCACTCAATCATCTGTGGCAATGTGGTTTAAACAGCCATCAACTACAGCAGTTAGGCCTACAGTTGGGTGCCGATGTACCGGTGTTTGTAAACGCCCAAACAGCCTGGGCCGAAGGGGTGGGCGAGCACCTGCAACCTATTGAATTACCTAGCAATTGGTTTCTCGTCGTACAGCCTGCTTGCCAGGTTTCAACCAAGTTGGTTTTTTCACATAAAGATTTGACAAGAGACACGCCTCCTATTAAAGTGGCGGCCTTCTTTGAGCAGGGCGGCCACAACGACTGTCAAGCCGTTGTAAGGGCACTTTTTCCTCCAGTAGACGACGCACTGAAATGGTTTGAACAAGCCGGCCATGAGCCTCGAATGACGGGAACAGGTGCCTGTTTATTTGCAGAGTTCGCGGCGGCAAAAGATGCATTGGCAACACAACAAAGACTGCCGAAGTATCTGCCAAGTTTTGTAGCGCAAGGAGTCAATCGATCCTCGCTCTTCAAATTGCTTCGGTGAGTGAGAATCTTCCAGTTAAAAGTATGTAGTTAAATATCTAGTTACAACAGGGGCGTCGCCAAGTGGTAAGGCAGCAGGTTTTGATCCTGCCATTCGTAGGTTCGAGTCCTTCCGCCCCTGCCATTTTCTCAGTCATTGTTTTTCCTTAACATCTGCCTATTACAATGACCCTACATTTCTCCGAACTTAACGCTAATCTTCAACAAATCAAATCGGTTTGGCGGCATGCGTTTAGAGCAAAACACCCTGATTCGCCGAAAGCAGCTTTGTCATCAACAAAGAATAACGATCATGGCGTTTATCCTATTCATATTGGTTTTCAACAAAGGTACTCGACGTGACTGATTTTATGGTTGTTACCGGCAACGCCAACCCTGATCTGGCGAAGAAAATCGTTGACCATCTTGGCATGCCGCTTGGAGACGTTTCTGTATCTCAGTTTTCCGATGGTGAAATTGCCGTTGAACTGCACGTAAACGTTCGTGGCCGCGACGTATTTGTAGTCCAACCCACCTGCGCACCCACCAATGACAACCTGATGGAACTCATCATCATGGTAGACGCACTTCGCCGCGCGTCGGCTGGCCGCATTACGGCGGTGGTACCCTATTTCGGCTACGCCCGCCAAGACAGACGCGTAAGGTCGGCGCGCGTGCCCATTACCGCGAAAGTCGTTGCCGATATGATGGTCGGTGTAGGTGTTGACCGGGTGTTGACCGTTGACCTGCACGCCGAACAGATCCAGGGTTTCTTTGATGTTCCTGTCGATAATGTCTACGGCTCACCCGTTCTGCTGGAAGATATTGAAGAACAAAAATTTGAAAATCTTATTGTGGTCTCGCCCGATATTGGCGGCGTTGTTCGCGCTCGAGCCGTTGCCAAACAGCTAGGCAAAGACCTCGCCATTATCGACAAACGTCGCCCGCAACCCGGCGTTGCCGAAATCATGAACATCATTGGAGACGTGGCCGGCCGCACCTGCTTGCTGGTTGACGACATGGTCGACACCGCAGGCACTCTTTGTAATGCGGCTAAAGCTTTAAAGCAACAAGGTGCCAAGCGCGTTATTGCTTATTGCACGCACCCCGTACTTTCCGGCAAAGCCGTGGAGAACCTAAATAATTCTGAGCTTGATGAGTTGGTGGTTACTGACTCCATCCCGCTGAGTGACGCAGTAAAAGCCTGCAGTCGCGTACGCC
>JAYWHF010000008.1:0-1945 GCA_043777855.1 Gammaproteobacteria bacterium
ACCCCTACATCTTGAGCTAGAACGTGTAAAGCCTCCATCATATCGCCATCTTTTTTCAATGCAGGAATAATGGTTTGATAATACCAGCCACCTGCGCCATTGCCCAATGGGCCTGCGCGTTCAAAAGACCAGGTAATAATATCCAGACCCGCAGCTTTGGCGTCGCGAGCGTGTTCAGAGGGAATGATTTTGTTATTTTGATCAAGGGCAAGCAACGCCCATAGCGGAGGAGCTACAATTTTTACGCCCCGTGCTGATAATGCGCGCAAGTCAGCATAAGTTGGTAGTTCTGCTGGAGTATTGGCATCATCAAGATAAACGGCTTGTTTGCCAAATTTTGGATAATTATTTATCCAAAAATAAATATCTTGAGAATCGAAAGATTGCGGCCACACATTCTTTGGTTTAACGCCTGCAGCAATATATTCATTGATCATCTGTGCAGCATAATCGGCTTGGGTGTAAGTGCCTTGGTAGGGCATGGGTACGCTGGCAGATTTCAACTCTGGGGTAAATTTTACGCCCAATTTTTTGAACAGTTGAATACTTTCTGCATGGCTCAACAATGTGCCTTTGTTTGCGTATAAATCTGTGCGCCAATCTGGTGTACCTTTTAAATATTCAGCAACAGTTTTAGCGGCTGGATTTGAAGCATCCATTTTTCCGCGTAACATTTTAAATTCTTTTAATGTTATATCGCTGGTGCAACACATTGCTGATGCTGGTTTACCGCTGGCAGGGTCGGCTGGTGAAAATGGTTGAGAACATTTTGCTGCCAATTCCGGCACAGCCAAAATGTTTGTAGTTGTGTGTAAATCACACTGTGAATGACGACAGACCAATTCTTTATCTTTTGTAAATGTTACATCGCATTCCACAATACCTGCACCCATTTTAGCCGCAGCTTGAAAAGATTCTTTAGTGTGCTCAGGAAATTGCAGAGCGGCACCGCGATGGCCAATTGAAAAATTGGTTTTTCTGAAAGGGCCATTTTCACACGACTGCAATTTCTTTTTAAGTGGGCTTTCATCCATATCTTCTACGAGATAAAACGGGCGTGGGCCTAGTTGAATTTTTTCATCATTATAAGAATAGCGTGATGATTTATCGTAGTCTCTGTCGTAATCGTAGTGCGATTGGTGTGATGATTTTTCATTGTCATCTGAGCGCTGTTCAGCAAAAACGGGAGCAGATAAAAATAAACAGGCGAGCGTAAGCCCTGCAATTTTCTTTACTTGAATTGTTAGCATGATGGTAACCTCTCATTACATGTGGCGGTTAAATAACTATTTTGTGAGGATGAACCACCTAACAGTAAACTATAAGTGTGAAACTTCGTTGCCAGTTTTATGACACTTTTGCGAAGTAACAATGCCGGAAAACAACGCGGGAATTAGTAGCGTAAATAAAAAATTGAGAAGTAATTATTTTCGAAGCGTTGGGTACGCCGCCGAGAATTGCTATAAAAATGTGCGATTGCGAAGTTTTAAGCGCCATAAATCAATAGGGTCAGACTCCATTGATTTTAACCGTTTAGATAACCTTCTGACTTTCTATCACCACCACGCGATCTAGGGGCTGCAACTCGACCAGAACGTTTTTCAATATGCGCAATAAATTTTTCACTTCCTAACACCCAAGCTTTATTTGTCGATTCGCGAATTTCTTCCAACGTTTTTTCGTTGATGCGAGTTTTGAATAGCGCTCGGTACGCAGCCTGTCGCGCCAATTCACTTTTACCCAGCTCAATATATTCACCATGTGGAACCAGTAAAGATCGAGCACCTTCATCCCCCAAGGCATTCATTGCATAACTGGACCAAGGATATTCACTAGGGTGTTGTACTATATTCGCACGCACAGGATTCAATTCAATGTAACGGTAACAGCTCAACAAATAATGTTCACTATCGATCACTGTAGCTTTGTATCGCCCTTCGAATAA
>JAYWHF010000009.1:0-15309 GCA_043777855.1 Gammaproteobacteria bacterium
TCGCAAAATAGTCGCCAATGTCTGCATTTTCTGTGAGAGATTAGCTATGTCTGCTGTCGCATTGCTGCAGGTCAAGAGGGTGATGGTTGAGCGTTTACAGTGTTACTAAGAAAATGACCGTTAATGACTTGGTGAAAAAATTACAGTGGGTTGCTGACAGAATGACGGTCATTCGCGACGGTTCGAGGGCTTTCAAATGATTCCGTGGAAAATTCAAGCAGAAAAAGAAATAGTAATATTTTATGCCAATATATTAGAAGACAAATTCCCTTTGAAAATTATTGAAAAAAATGAAATTAACAGTAAAGAGGAAGCACTTCATTTCGCAGAATTTTTCTGGAAAATGGTGCAAAAATCGAATGAAGTTCAATATGAAGGAAATGCTATTAATTGTGAATATCTACTTGAAAAAGTAATAATTACTTTAATGGCATACTTCAGATCATCAGGTTATGAAGAAGAGTGGGAAATTTTTTCAGATTTATAAACTGCTGCTGAACTTCACGTTATGATTTCCGTACCTTGAACTTAATTGCGTAATTTTTTTCTACTTGAAGTATTTATGCGTAACATGTATTTAATGGATTTAGCAGTTTGGAACTTTTGGTGCAGAAAATAATTTCTGTTGTAAGAGTGTGAAAAAAATATCACAGTAGGCCAAATGTTTTTAATGTTATTGATCAAAAAATAGCTTTGTGGTACCGAAGAAGAAATTAATTCTCGAGCAGATTTATTACGAACACCAGCTCCCCCATGAAAAGTTTTCTGGCGGAGCTAGCGAAGAAGAGATTTGCGAAACCTATTCTGGCAAAGAACGAAAAATTAATAGTGACTGACAGTGATGGTAACTCTTATCGCGTCACTAGGCCATGCGGCATTAGCTGCATCTAAATCGCTAGGGCCACCGGTAAAATCAAGGTCACCCGTTACACCGCGGTGGACATGCACAAAACCTTCTGCAGTGACATTAGCCAATCCAGTTCCGCCCGTACCTACTTCAGGCGAAGTAGGTGGAGGTACTGCCATGCCAGCTTGACCAGGAACGCCGCTACCACGCACTTCATCGTTAGCTTCAGTGCCTGCATCGTAGACTTTCAGATCGTAAGAGTACACACCGGGAAAGCGAGGTAGGGGAAGATTACGCAAGCCAATAAATGCATCGTTGGTTGGTACCACCATGGCAACTATGGAGAGCCTAGAATTTCTTTGACCAACAAATCCCAAATCAGCGACAGTTTTTTTGCCAGGCGCTAATAAACCTGCTGCAGGATTTAATACAGAGCGTCCACCCGTGAGAGCAACATCTTGCGCGAGACCGGTAATATCTCCACCTTCTGCCATGGCTTGTAAATTAACAGATGACGCTTCGCCGACAGTGAATAGGCTGACATTTGCAGGGTGAGCTGCAACAAGAAGAGGTGTTATATAAGCACTATTAGTAAGATTTTGTATTTCAACCTTGTACTGAGTTGCAAAAGCTGTTTGACCTAAAGCAAAAACAAAAAGACCTGCAATAAATTTATTTTTCATGATTATTCTCCAATAGGAAGGATTTATGTTGCAGGCGTAGGTTGATCCTTTTTAAGAAGAGAGTCCTCACCAAACATTCACATTTCTATTGTTTTCGTGATAATTGAAAGTATTCGGCGCCAACATCTGTAGTAGTTAAACAGCTTCTTTCGGTTCGGAAACCTCTTTTGTTTGAGTAGGCAAAGGATTGGTCAGCATCTCTGCAGGCGCGTACCACAAGGCAGTATGGCTTAAGCACGCCCAGCCCCAGCGAATCCATCCGAGAAGCGCAGAGGCTAACCAGAGTGCCCAAAGTAAGATGGCGACTTTGTAGCACCAGAGTGGCAAAGAAATTATCCACGCTGTTGGAAATTCCGCGTCACTGTGATCTTGATACCAACTAAAGTGCCCTTCATAGAAATTGTTACCGACAATGTGCATGTCTGGGCTACCTAAGAGACCTGCGGGAATCGTTCCAATCAAACACGACAGTGCAACCGCTGACAATATAAACAAACCCGTTTGCATCCCTTTAAATTTTCGAGTAGAAGAAATACTTTTTAAATTACCTCGCTGTTGTAATGCGATTAACCAGATTGCCACCAAGACAAACGTGCCGAAGCTGAGTGTGCAAATCCCCACGCTTAACAGTATCCATTGGTAAGTTTTTAAAGGTGTTATTTGGCTGCGCCCGAGCACGAACGCAATGAATACAACAACCAATAGCATACCCCACATTAAAACCCCGGGCCCGACCATGGGGCCACCCACCAGAAGTGGCCAACGATTATTGGGTAAGTTGATGTGTATATTTTGATTGCTGCTACCTTGCTCAAGTAAAAATTGTGGGGACTTGCTCAACACGCCAACACCAGCGCTAGACTTCCATGCAATCGCGACATTCTGCTCACCAGGGTGAAGCGGAATTTTTATAAGGCCATTGATTGCAGTAACGGGTAGTGTGTTGTTATCAATCATAACTGAAGACAGTTTTGCATCCTGTGGCAAGGTAAAGCTGTATTGTCCCCCCTGATTAGTCCTAATCGATAGGGCTAAGGCGCTAGCGTTGCTGCGATTAGCAAGGTCATGGGTGAGTTCGGCGGAATCAATCGTGACGTAGGCGCCTTTGGTGGCGTTGGGGCGAGTTATTTCCAGTGCCAGAACTTCCCCTGGCCAAGGCTGCCAAATAGGCCGTGATTCGTTTTCCGCAAATTGAATGGGTGCTATACCTTTCGTTTTCGTGTGCCAAATGGGCGAAACATTTAATGCCCAAATTTCTACCCACGGCATATTCTGCGCGGCACGAAGTTGCAAGGGTGTCGCTTGTTTTAAGTTAGAGTTCCAGCTTGTGCTTTGTTGATTGGCTTCCAAATGAACGGCGATTTTTCCGTTGCTATTCACTTGAGTTGAGAGCGGCATTTCTCCATCAAGTAGCGGCACTTCAAGATTAATAGCACCAAACACGGGTGCAACGCGCGTTACCGTTGTTGTCGCAGTCCACTCTAAATCTAATTGGAGTTCTCTGCGCAAAATTACATAGGGCGCGATAGGTTCTGGGCGCAGGTGTTCAGATTTAGTCGCAGCGTCGTTGCGCTCAACACGCTGCAATTGTAATGACTGGCTCGCTTGTTCCGTTGTAGGAGCACCACTGACTTCCCATCCGCTATTGATGCTTGAGACATTATGCAGAGCCAACGGAAATTGTACATTCAGCGCATCGCGCCCCTGAAGATTGGCTTTTATGATTAAGTTGTGACGGCCTTTCGGTAAGCTCACAAGTAAGCCGTGTTCGGCGGTTTGTATGAGCGTCGCTTTTTTTCCATCCACGCTCACGTAGTTTGGCCACCACTGCTCGCGCTCTGCGGGTATAGGTAAGGCGATTAAATCATTGCTATGCACTACCATATCAATCGTTAATTGATCGTCGTTGACGTTGACATTTACGGATTCAATAGCGGCGCAGTTGGGTAAGCAACGTGGCGGTTGAGTAAGGCGTTCTTCCAATTCTTTTAAAATAGCTTGATCAATTACGACATCCGCTTGCGCAGATTGGTTGGGTGTAAGCCAAATAGCTGCAAGTAACAAACAAGGTAATAAGCCGGCGCCAGATAATTTTTTAAAGCGGGGTAAAGAAATATTTTTTCCGATCACCTGAAGAAACTGCTGTAATAAAATACCGCTTAAGAGTAACGGTAGAATCACACACAGTAGATAACCTATTCGGTTAATGAATGGCGATACCAAAAATAGCGTAGTTGTTTCATCTGCTTTAATTGGGCCCGTCCAGTGTAGATAAACACTGTTTTCATTCCAAGTAGGAATGGCAATCCCCGTTTGTGTTTGTTGGTTTGGGTCGTAGGATTTGCTAATAGATTTACCCGGAATTCGTTGCAGTGATTGGGAACTAAAATATTCGCCTGACGCTATTGTCTCTTTGACCTCCTCAGCGGCTGATCTACTCATTTGCACTAGTGGTGCGGCCGCAATGCTGTCAGCGTGTGTTTGTTTCTTTTTGTCAGACGACATTGAAAAAGCGGATGTGAGGTCAAAAACATCTTCACTTTCTAGCGAAGGATTAATAATGGCCCTTGCTTCTCTCACCGCAAAAGGTAACAAGATAAGCGCTAAAGCAATAAAACTGATGTAAGTGTAGTTGATAATATAATGTTTAAATTTCCCGCTGACAACGGGGATCAAGGCAATGAGTGCTATAAGGTTTAACCAAATAAAAATGGGCGCACCTATGCGTTGATAAATGAGAATAAGCGTAATGGCCGCAAGCGCGCCGTGAGTTATTGTTGTTATACGACCAATCGCGACTGCAATAATTAATACCAAAAACATATCCCAAAGCGTCCACTTAGAAATCCAGCTGCCGCTTTCGGTGTTGGTTCCTGTTGCCGTGAACAGCGACCAGCCCGGTGGCAAGTGAAGATTTGTGGTGACAGAATTAAATTCCTCGTTCCATCCTGAAACAGGTATGGTGAGGTTACGTGGTAAATGACTGACTCCTGACATAGTGATAACGTGCGTACGAATTTCGACGCCCGGATTTTTGCCGTCTGTTAGGTGAGTAATGAGTTGTGGTTTTTCATCGATAGAGGCATAGGTAAGTTCGTAAGGACTAATGGTCTCTAATCTTGTGCTGTGAGTTTTACCGCTGAGTTCATCGTTAAAAATAAATTTTTTGCCATCAAAACTTAACCACGCTTCTTTTTCCACGCTGAGCTCATTGACGGGGTCTTTGCTTTGCCCTCTTTGTAATTCTTCTAATGTAAATTGAGTCTCTGGCGTTACTAAAAAAGTAGGCAATTGTTTCCATTCTTCGGGTAGTTGGGTTTGCTGTGGATCTATAGTTTGTACGCCGGAAATCTGTACGCTACGCAATTGACGCTGTGCTTCGAATACCCAGATCTCTTGTTGCGGCCATACGTCTGACGTGGATTTGAACGTGAGCTCGTTGATTGGCGTGCTGGAATGGCTAACCATGGTTAATTTCCAAGAGCCAGGTTTTACTTGAATGCGCAGGCTGCCATCTTTTTCTAGGCGGGCGGGTAACAAGCTACTAAATTCTGTGGGTGTAAAGCCCGTTATCAACAGCTGACCGATATGTAATTCACGCTCTTTGCCACTGACATCTATTTGCAGTTGGGTGGTAATTGCCAGCGGAATAGTGTCCGTTATTTTTCTAAAAACACGTAGGTTAAAAGTATCTTGATGGGTTGTTGCCGCTTGAACAGCACTGGCACTTAGCCACAGTTGGTTGCCGTTCTCAATTGCTGGTGCGGTTATGGGCTTGCCCTTGAGTGTCAGTTCGACAATACCAACTTGTTGCGGTATTTGTAGTGTCCTCGGCAATTCATCCCAGCGAATTTCGCCATTAATATCGTGATTGCCTGCCAACAAATAAATTTCAGGCGTATTCGCATTATCTCGTATTGCTGTTTTGATGTTATCGACGGTGATATTTTGCGGCCAGAAGTTTCCATTGCCGGGGAGTGCAATCCATCCATCGTTAAAAACCTCGACATGCATTGAAAATTTTGCGCTATCGTTGCTCGCCTCGATACGCAATTCAGACGGCCAAGCACAAGTGCGCTGCTCGCTGCTAAACATAAATGGGCAGTTAATGTCGGGATGTTTTTCTAAGACCCAGGGTTTCCATTCTTCAAGTGACTTGGGGGCTTCTAGTGCCAAGCTGTCGGTACTTAGGGCGAGCAGAAGAACTCCAACTAGACGTGCAATAGGCGCGTGCATCGAATCGCCTCCTTTGTTGTGATGGCTGTTATGGTTGTTATGAATGTTGCGGGGAGAATATGGGGATGTGAAGCGTAAGGCAAGCACTAAGGCAAGTGAATATCGGCGTGGGGGTACTGATTCGAATTTAGATGGATGTATTTAGGTTGGACGCAAATTTTCACCTGAACTCTCACCTGAACTCTCGTATTGAAAGATAGCGAGAAATGTAAGAGATGCCAGACATGAAAAAGCCGCAGGTGTTTGTGCGGCTTTTTCATGTTCAGCTCAGCGCGCTATTTCTAAGGGGCGCACAAGTTTTTGAGAGCAGGCTACTTTTTAGGTCAGCGGACTACTTTGCAGAAGCGCATTACTTTTTAGGATAGTCGCGCTTCACGCTGCCGGTATAAAGCTGGCGTGGGCGGCCAATCTTGTAAGCGGTGCTGACCATTTCGTCCCAGTGCGCATACCAACCCACGGCCCGGCCGGTGGCGAAAATAACCGTAAACATTTCTGTTGGAATACCAATCGCTTTTAAAATAATACCTGAGTAGAAATCCACATTCGGATAAAGTTTTTTGGAAATAAAGTAGGGGTCTTCCAACGCGATCTGCTCAAGCCGTTTTGCAATGGCGAGCAATGGGTCGTTTTCGAGTCCCAATTCGGCAAGAACTTCGTCACAGGTTTGTTTCATTACTTTGGCGCGCGGGTCAAAGTTTTTGTAGACTCGGTGACCAAATCCCATCAAGCGGAAGCCAGAGGTTTTATCTTTCGCGCGAGCTACGCATTTTTCCACGTTGTCGACAGTGCCAATTTCCTGAAGCATTTCCAGCACGGCTTCGTTTGCGCCACCGTGCGCTGGGCCCCAAAGAGTAGAGACGCCGGCTGCTATTGCTGCAAAAGGGTTGGTGCCAGATGAGCCAGACAAGCGAACGGTTGATGTGGATGCATTTTGCTCGTGATCAGCATGGAGAATAAAAATGCGATCCATAGCTTTGGCAATGGTTTTACTGACATTGGGCGCTTTACCAGCAGTGCCAAAGGTCATGTGCAAATAATTTTCCGCATAGCCAAGGCTGCTGTCTGGCGCGATAAAAGTTTCACCTTGGCGGTGTTTGTAAACCATAGCGGCCAATGTTGGGACCTGAGCAATTAACCGATACGCCGTACGCTGGCGGTCTTCTGCGTTAGTAATGTCGATTTCAGCGTTGTACACAGCGGCTAGTGCGGCAATGGCACTGCACAGCATTGCCATTGGGTGTGAGTCGCGCTTAAAAGTCTTAATCAAATTAGCAACCGATTCATCAACAATCGCGTTGGCTTTGATCGCGGCGACAAATGTTTGGTTTTGTTCTGAAGTTGGTAATTCACCATTCAGCAGGAGGAAGCAGGTTTCGAGGTAGTTGGAGGCGACGGCAAGCTGTTCGATGGGATACCCGCGATGAAGGAGAATCCCCTCGTCACCGTCAATAAACGTAATTTTGGATTCGCATGAAGCGGTGGACATAAAGCCTGGGTCGAATGTAAATAATCCATTTTTAGTGATGCTTGTTACGTCGATAACATCTGGCCCGATAGTGCTGTGGTAAACAGGTAAATCAATGTTTGTTTGTTTGCTATCTGTTGAACCTTCACTCGAACTTTCAATTACTAGATGCGCTTTCTTGTCAGTCATGCTGAATCCTGTACTTACGAATAGGGATAATGTGCTGTGCCGTGTGACTGGGATTATAGATGAGTTAGTTAGCTCGGCGAAAGTTTTTGCGAACTATTTGCGAACCTTTTACCCGTCAGCTCCGTAAATTATTGCGTAAGTTGTCATGCCGCGTCAGCAAATGAACTTGCATTAAGAGGCGTCAAATTTTTTTTGCACCAAACTTGGTCTGACTTCATCGTCATGCTCTTTTGTGGTTCAAAAAAAATGTTTTGAATTGTTTCGAAGTCATTGATCTTGTTAAAATTTTAGTTATTTTTTGGCGCGAGGCAGATAAGGCCGTTGTTATAAATTATGGCGGCTTTTCGTTTGTGTTTCTATACTCCACTCTCTATAATGCTGCGCGACTCGAACAGTGCTTTAATCATCGCCCCAAAATGTTTCAATTTCGTCAATGCTGGTACTTATTTTTTTAAACCTGCCCGCGATGGGCTAGAAGGTAATCTTAACCGTGAACAAAAAAAGACCTGTCAATCTCGACCTTACCACCATCAATCTTCCCATCACTGGCTTTGTTTCCTTCTTCCACCGTGTCACCGGCATTTTTCTGTTTGCCGGTATGGCTGGGTTGCTGTGGATGTTGGATTCAAGTTTAGATTCTCAAGAAAGTTTTGCAGCCGTGCGTGACCTCACGACTAACCCGATATGCAAACTTATTTTGTGGGCTGTTCTAGCCGGGTTGGCGTATCACCTAGTGGCGGGCGTTCGTCATCTGATTATGGATTTTGGGGTTGGCGAAAGCCTTAAAGGCGGTCAGCGTGGGGCCAAAATTGTTATGGGTTTGGCGGCCGTTCTGATAGCGTTGATAGGAGTTTGGATATGGTAACTTCAGTAACAAGTTTTGGTCGCAGCGGTCTCTACGATTGGCTGATACAGCGCGTCGGCGCTGCTGTGATGGCCGCATATACTATTTTCATCACTGCTTATCTCATTAGTAATTCTGAAATAACATTTGAGCAGTGGCATGGTTTGTTTTCTCAGTTGTGGATGCGTGTTTTCAGTTTGGTGACTTTGCTGTCTTTTATTTCTCATGCATGGATTGGTTTGTGGGCCGTGTTAACGGATTATTTAACAGTGCGTCTCTTGGGCAATAAAGCCACGATTTTGCGTATTTTTGCGCAAATGATGCTCGGTGGTGTTGCAATCACTTACCTTGTTTGGGGCATCGAAATACTGTGGGGGTTTTAATTAATGGCTAGCATTCGTACGATTTCTTTTGACGGTATTGTGATCGGCGGTGGTGGCGCGGGGATGCGCGCTGCATTGCAGTTGGCGCAGTCTGGTTATAAAACGGCAGTCATTACTAAAGTGTTTCCAACGCGTTCGCACACGGTGTCTGCTCAGGGCGGCATAACCTGCGCGATTGCCAGTTCAGATCCCAATGACGACTGGCGGTGGCACATGTATGACACCGTAAAAGGTTCAGATTATATCGGTGATCAGGACGCAATAGAGTACATGTGTTCGGTTGGCCCCGAAGCAGTATTTGAACTCGAACACATGGGCCTGCCATTTTCGCGTACCGAAGAGGGCCGCATTTATCAGCGCCCATTTGGTGGTCAATCTAAAAATTTTGGTGAAGGCGGTCAAGCCGCTCGCACCTGCGCAGCAGCGGACCGCACAGGTCACGCGTTGTTGCACACGCTTTATCAGGGCAACATAAAAAGTAATACCGTCTTTTTAAATGAATGGTTTGCCGTGGATTTGGTAAAAAACTCTGACGGTGCGGTGGTGGGTGTTATTGCAATTAATATCGAGGACGGTGAAACGGTTTATGTAAAAGCCAAAGCAACTGTCATCGCCACTGGCGGCGCAGGTCGTATCTACGCCTCTACCACCAATGCCCATATCAATACTGGCGATGGGATAGGTATGGCGTTGCGTGCCGGCTTCCCAGTACAAGACATAGAAATGTGGCAATTTCATCCAACGGGTATCGCCGGTGCAGGTACTCTGGTCACTGAAGGTTGTCGCGGTGAAGGCGGTTATCTTATTAACAAAAACGGCGAGCGTTTCATGGAGCGTTATGCGCCCAATGCAAAAGATCTCGCGGGTCGCGACGTGGTTGCCCGCTCGATGGTGCTTGAGATTCTCGCTGGTAATGGCTGCGGCCCAAACGGTGATCACGTATTACTTAAGTTAGATCATCTCGGGGAAGAGGTTCTGGAGAGCCGTTTGCCGGGTATCTGCGAGCTGTCGCGCACTTTTGCGCACGTTGACCCCGTAAAAGAACCCATTCCTGTTGTTCCAACCTGCCACTACATGATGGGTGGTATTCCTACTAATATTCACGGCCAGGCATTAACGCAAGATGCAAACGGGGTCGACACGGTGGTATCAGGTTTGTTTGCGTGCGGTGAAGCGGCTTGTGTTTCCGTACACGGCGCGAATCGTTTGGGTGGAAACTCGCTGCTGGATCTCGTCGTTTTCGGTCGTGCTGCAGGGCTCTATATTGAAAAGACTTTGCGTGAAGGCGTTGAGCAACGTAACGCATCGCCTGCGGATATTGATCGTGCGATGGCGCGCCTCAATAAGTTGAATGCATCGGCCTCAGGTGAGAGTGCAGCGGTGTTACGCAAAGAGTTACAAACCATCATGCAGAATTATTTCGGCGTGTTCCGCAAGGGTGAGTTTATGCAGCTGGGTATTGAAAAGCTTGCACAATTACGCACGCGTATTGAAAACGTGTCTATCTCCGATAAAAGTAATGCATTTAATACGGCGCGTATTGAAGCCTTGGAATTACAAAATTTGTTGGAAGTTGCAGAAGCCACGGCGATTGCTGCTAATGAACGTAAAGAGTCTCGCGGTGCGCACGCGCGCGATGACTTTGAAGATCGTGACGATACAAACTGGCTGTGCCATTCGCTTTACTTTCCGGTGGATAAACGTGTTACCAAGCGTGCGGTGAATTTTAAACCGCATACTATGGATGCCTTCCAACCTAAGAAACGTATTTATTAATCGGGGTGTTGAGATATGTTAAAAGTTGAAATTTATCGCTATAACCCTGACACCGATAAAGCGCCGTACATGAAAACCTATGAGTTTGACACTCAAGGTAAAGATTTAATGGTGTTGGATGTTTTGGAGCAATTGAAAGCGCAGGATGAAAGCTTGGCCTATCGCCGCTCGTGTAGAGAGGGCGTGTGTGGTTCTGACGGCATGAATATTAATGGTAAAAATGGGTTGGCTTGCATCAAGCCGCTGTCAGAAGCGGTTAAAAACAACAAACTTGTTTTGCGGCCGCTTCCTGGGTTGCCGGTCATTCGTGATCTGGTTGTCGATATGACTCAATTTTATGATCAGTACAAAAAAATCGAGCCCTATTTGCAAAACGACACGCCCGCACCTGCCATAGAGCGGCTTCAGTCACCTGAAGATCGCGCAAAATTGGACGGTCTGTATGAATGCATTCTTTGTGCTTGTTGCTCTACCAGCTGCCCATCATTTTGGTGGAATCCTGATAAATTTATCGGCCCTGCGGGGCTGTTGCAAGCTTATCGATTCCTAGCAGACAGCCGTGATTTGGCGACTGAAAAGCGCCTAGCAAAATTAGACGATCCGTTCAGTGTATTTCGTTGTCACGGTATTCAAAATTGCGTTGCGGTTTGCCCCAAGGGCCTGAATCCTACCAGAGCTATAGGGCATATTCGCAATATGTTGCTGCAAAGCGCCACCTAAGGTGCTTCAGTGTTCTCGGTTGCATAGGTTGTTAAAACCTAGCCCAATTTTCAACGCTTAAATCGAATGTTCAACACGTAAGGTGAGTGGAATGCAAGAAAGTATCATGGAGCATTTTTTGAGTAATTCTCATATTTCTGGTGGCAATGCCGCCTACATAGAAGATCTCTACGACACATATTTACATAATCCCAATGCGGTATCAGAAGAGTGGCGTGGTTACTTTGATCAGTTACCGCGCGTGAATGGGGTTATGACTCAAGATACGCCGCACTCGATCATTCGTGCGCAGTTTGAGCAGCTGGGAAAATCTCGCGTGCGTACTGTGGCCGCGGTGGGTGCAAGCGGCGTAAGTGCTGACCATGAACGCAAGCAGGTCAAGGTACTCGACCTGATCAGTTCCTATCGCTTTCGCGGCCATCAAAAAGCGCAACTTGATCCCTTAGGCTTAATGCAAAGAGACACTGTGCCTGATTTAGATTTAATGTTCCACGGGTTAACGAACGCTGATCTTGATGTGGTGTTTAATACCGGTAATGTGTTTATCGGCAAAGAAGAAGCGACTCTGCGTGAGATTATTGATGCGCTTGAGAAAACTTACTGTGGTCACGTGGGTGTGGAGATTATGCACATCACCCCGTTGGCTGAAAAACAGTGGCTGCAACAACGTTTAGAAAGTGTGCGTTCTAATCCAGAGTTTAGTAAAGAGCAACGGCTAGCGGTGCTTGAGCGATTAACGGCCGCCGAAGGTTTAGAGCGCCATCTTGATAGTAAATACCCCGGCACTAAACGCTTTGGCCTAGAGGGTGGTGAGAGCTTCATTCCGCTGGTAGATGCCTTGGTTAAGCGTGCGGGAACCTATGGCGCCAAAGAAATTGTGTTGGGGATGGCGCATCGCGGGCGCTTAAACGTACTCATTAACTTATTTGGTAAAAATCCGGCGGATTTGTTTGCTGAGTTCGATGGTAAACGTTTGGTACATACGTCAGGCGATGTTAAGTATCATCAAGGTTTTTCGTCAAATTTGATGACCCCCGGTGGTGAACTTCATATCGCCATGGCGTTCAATCCGTCGCACCTTGAAATTGTTTCTCCAGTGGTGGAGGGTTCAGTGCGCGCTCGCCAAGATAGACGCAACGATAAAACCGGCGCAAAAGTGGTTCCTATTGTTGTCCATGGTGATGCCGCTTTTGCGGGTCAGGGTGTGGTCATGGAAACTTTTCAAATGTCACAGACCCGCGCTTACGGCACGGGTGGAACCTTGCATCTGGTGATCAATAACCAAGTTGGGTTTACCACGAACAAACGCGAGGATTCGCGCTCTACGGAGTACTGTACTGACGTTGCGAAAATGATCGAAGCGCCGATTCTTCACGTGAATGGTGACGATCCCGAAGCGGTATTATTTGTCGCTCAGTTGGCGATGGACTATCGCTATGAATTTAAGAAAGACATCGTCGTCGATTTGGTATGTTATCGCCGTCGCGGGCACAACGAGACTGATGAGCCTTCAGCGACTCAACCTTTAATGTATCAAGTCATCCGCAATTTAAAAACCACGCGTGCCATTTACGCCGAGAAACTGATTGCGGCTAATTTGCTCTCACAGACCACCGCCGATGAGATGACAACTAATTATCGCGCTGCGCTGGATCGCGGTGAACATGTGGCGAGCGGATTAGTCAGTGAACCTGACCGCTCACTGTTTGTCGATTGGTCGCCCTTTATCGGACATGACTGGCTCACACCAGCCAATACGGGGATGGAGTTAAAGGCCCTGCAGGCAATCGCCAATAAAATGTTGGAAATTCCTGACGGTATTGTGGTGCAAAAACAAGTCGAAAAAATTTATGAAGACCGCCGTAAAATGGCGGGCGGTGCTTTGGCGCTCAATTGGGGAATGGCAGAAACATTGGCCTATGCAACGCTGCTAGAGCAAGGTTACGAGATACGCATGACCGGCCAGGATATAGGCCGCGGCACTTTTTCTCATCGTCACGCGGTTGTCCACAGTCAAAAAGATGGGCAAGCCTATACACCCATTGCTAATTTGAAACCTGTGCAGCCTAGGTTCGATATATTCGATTCGTATCTGTCGGAAGAAGCTGTGCTCGCGTTCGAGTACGGGTATGCAACAACATCGCCAAATGGCTTGGTCATATGGGAAGCCCAATTTGGAGATTTTGCCAATGGAGCGCAAGTAGTCATAGACCAGTTTATTGCCAGCGGGGAACATAAGTGGGGCCGTTTATGCGGACTGACCATGTTGTTACCGCACGGTTATGAAGGCCAAGGGCCTGAGCATTCATCTGCACGTTTAGAGCGGTTTATGCAGCTCTGCGCAGAGCACAACATTCAAGTATGTGTGCCTACAACGCCTGCTCAAGTGTTTCATATGTTACGTCGGCAAGCGATTCGCCCGATGCGTCGCCCCTTAGTAGTCATGAGCCCTAAGTCTTTGCTTCGCCATAAGCTTGCAACCTCGACATTGGAAGAATTGGCAAATGGTTCATTCCAGAATGTGATTGGTGACACGCGAGTGAATCCCAACAATGTTAAGCGTGTGATTCTTTGCAGTGGCAAAGTGTATTACACCTTGCTTGAAGAAATGCTGCAGCGAAATCAAGAGAATGTTGCGCTTATTCGAATTGAGCAACTTTATCCGTTTCCTGATGGCGAGTTAAAGGAGGCTTTGGCTCCTTTCACGAACATTGACGGGATCTACTGGTGCCAAGAGTGTCCTATGAATCAGGGCGCTTGGTATAGTAGCCAGCATCACTTGCGTCGAATTGTTTCTGATCTTTATCCGAACTTGTATTTGGAGTATGTAGGCCGTGATGCGTCTGCTGCGCCAGCGTGTGGCTATATGTCAGCGCACATTGAAGAACAAAACCGTTTTGTAAATCAGGCACTGAATGTTTAATGTTCGGTGTTACTCACTAACAAGCCTACGAGAGAAGGAATAGCAATGAGTATTGAAATAAAAGCCCCAACGTTCCCCGAATCAGTTGCGGATGGCACTATCGCGACCTGGCACAAGAAAGCGGGTGAGGCCGTGTTGCGTGATGAATTAATTGTTGATATTGAAACCGATAAAGTTGTTTTAGAGGTTGTCGCACCTGCTGACGGTAGTATTGCGCAAATAATCAAAAATGAAGGCGATACTGTACAAAGTAATGAAGTTATCGCGTTGTTTGTCGCGGGTGCTGCGGCATCGGTTGCCGCTGTAAACGTTCAGCCAGCGGCAGTTACAAAAGTGGCTCCGGCATCGGCTGAAAAATTGATTAATCCTGCTGCGCGCAAGATGGCTGATGAAAATAATGTGAATACAGCGGTGGTAAGTGGGTCCGGTAAAGACGGCCGAGTAATGAAGGAAGATGTTGCCAAGCACATTAAATCAACTCCCGCTGTAGCGGCCACAAATACCTCCGCGCCAGTTGCAGTGCTCGACGCTGTTGGCGTACGCGTTGAAAAACGGGTACCCATGACTCGCTTGCGCAAACGCATAGCGGAACGCCTGCTCGAAGCATCTAATACTACGGCAATGTTGACCACGTTCAACGAAGTTAACATGGCGCCAATAATGGCTTTGCGGACAAAATACAAAGACCAATTTGAAAAAACCCACGGTGGTACGCGCTTGGGTTTCATGAGTTTTTTTGTGAAAGCGGCGGCTGAGGCTCTGCGTCGTTTTCCGGCGGTAAATGCATCTATTGATAACAACGATATCGTTTATCACGGGTATCAGGATATTGGCGTTGCGGTATCAACAGAAAAAGGTTTAGTCGTCCCTGTGTTACGTAACACTGAGAGTATGAGCTTGGCAGGTATAGAAAATACCATTCGCGATTTCGGCTTGCGCGCTCGCGATGGCAAGTTAAGTATCGAAGAAATGTCGGGTGGTACCTTTACCATTACCAACGGTGGTACATTTGGCTCCCTGCTATCGACGCCTATATTAAACCTTCCGCAAGCGGCAATTTTGGGTATGCACAAAATTCAAGAACGCCCGATGGCCGTGAATGGAAAAGTAGAAATTCTTCCAATGATGTATTTGGCCCTATCTTATGATCATCGCTTACTCGATGGCAAAGATGCAGTGCAGTTTTTGGTTGCGATTAAGGATTTATTAGAGGATCCGGCACGCATTTTGTTGGAAATTTAAA
>JAYWHF010000010.1:0-1940 GCA_043777855.1 Gammaproteobacteria bacterium
CCGAAATAATTATGAATCCACCCACCATGGCTGGCAATTGCATGCCCTTTGCTTTGTAAATCTTTCAGCAATACACGCAACGGAAGGTTGTTATCAATATCTAAACCACCTTTGTCGCCAGCCATATTGACGTCTGGTCCAGCAGTCACATGAAATGAAAAAGGCCCTTCACTTTTAAATAACCCCATTTCAGTGAGTCTTTGCATGGCGAGTAAAGCGGGTTTGGCATCTACGTGCCAATTCAAAACAACAGCGCCACGACCTCGTGGAGCCTCACTAAGCTGCGGTTGTAGCAGCATTCTTTTAACGAAGTAGCGCAAAAAACCATGCAAAAATATACTGTCACTTCTTTGTTTCAAGTAAGTCAGTGGCAAGTTTACAAATAGTGTCTCACCTTTGCCGACATGGTTCCGGCTTGCAACAATACTGCCAAATTCATTACGTAAAAGTACGTCCGCATTGGGCTCACCTTTTGTTGCTAAGCTTGAAAATTTTTGTATTCCACTATAACTAATCACCAGTGATGTATTGATATCAGCGTTCGCATGAATGCCAGGCGTTGCAGCTGGCGGTAAATCCGCCTGCGATGCATATCGTCCAGGTGGAAATCCAATTTCTTCAAAAAATTCTTTTTCCCCATTGATTGAACCAAGCTGAGATGTCTCTTCGCGCAAGCTGTCGTACATGGCATAGTCAAAACCGACTAATTTAGTAAGACCTACTTTGCCAGTAGGGTAAGCACCCTTTTCGTTGAGTGTTCCACCATCGTAAACCACCATCAATTTGCCGCCATGTTGCACGAATTTTTCAAGCGCAATAACCAGACTAGGAGATGTTTTTCTGTAAAAAGTGTCGGGAAGAATGGCGCCTTCCCATGTGTTACCGTAGCGAGCAACACTTTCAACCCATTGGCTGCTGTGTATGGTTTTCAGCTTGATGCCGTCTTCCTGTGCAGCAGCTAGCCACATTTGCACATAGTGTCCGTCTAAAGGAACATCATCAGGAACCAACAAAGCAGTAGCCAAGGGAATGGGTTTTGTCTCACCTACATAGTCCCTATAGGTAAATGCCACTAGGCCTACCAAAAGCAACACAAGTGCCAGATATCGTTTATTCACTAAAAAATTCATTTTTTGTTCAATACTGCTAAGCACGACTCTGGAATTGGCTCAATGCCCAAATGAGCTAGTCCTATATCAACAGCTTCATCAATGACGGTCCAACCTACTTTTCGATCATGGGATTCATAGCGATATCGCCAACAGCGAATCCAATGCTGATCTTTAACGTTACGTGCCCCCCAAGCTACCAGACCCCAAGCGTAGGCATCTAACGATCGCGCTAACCATTGTCCTCCCCACTTTTGAACCCAAATGCTGAATTGATGGTTTACTGTTTGAGCATCGACTAAGCCTGTATGCCACAAATAGGTAGGTGCCAAGGCGGAAGGATAAAAATCGAATTGCTTGTAGGGTTGATTTGCTGGTTGCCAATTCGATTTCAGGAAAAAATGCTTATAGATATCGCGTTTTAGTTTCTCAGCTTGTATCGTTTGCTTGATTGACACTAAACCAGCATAAACTTCAGTGTTATCCATCAAATACTCGATGGGCTCATATTCAAATGCACGATATGTCCCACGGGGTGCGCGCAGGCGATTTAAGAGTAAAGCTGCTTTTTTTTCTGCATTTGACAAGCCCAGAATGCTTTCAACCACTAACGGCATGCGTTGGCTACCTTGGGCATACAGCGAGCTTAGGTGTAGAAAGGTGGCGATTGAGGAGTCATCCGCATCAGCACGATCACAAGCTCTCCAGCCATCAAGATGCGAACAAAATCGGTCAAATCCTCCATCTCCTCTTTGATGAGAGACCAGCCATTCCAACCATACTTTAGTTATTTCTTTGACATCTAAACCAGCTTCCCAAGCTACGATAAGC
>JAYWHF010000011.1:0-5388 GCA_043777855.1 Gammaproteobacteria bacterium
CGCAGGGTTTTATGTTCCCTCCACTGAGCGCATTAGCGCTAAAACAGATTTAAATACAATTGCAAAAGTATCAGCCAGCGCCTCTGCATTTTCTGAGGATGTTGCGCGCACCAATAACAGCCTTGTGCAAGGTTACAAACGGATTCAAAACGAATTATGAATATGTCAGTCTCATCAAGCGTTATTAATATCCACTTGCCAGATGGCAGCCAGCGTCAATTTCCATCGGGTATAACTCCCATGGAGGTCGCCCAAAATATCGGTGCTGGTTTAGCCAAAGCGACGCTTGCGGCCAAAATAAATAATGTGTTGGCGGATACCTGCGATCCCATTCTAGCGGATGCAACCTTGGAACTTATTACCGTGAGCAGTGATGATGGGCTGGCTATCATTCGCCACTCCTGCGCCCACCTTGTAGGGCATGCTGTCAAACAACTTTTCCCCAGTGCTTGCATGGTAATTGGCCCTGTTATTGATGATGGTTTTTATTATGACATCGCCTATGAGAGGCCATTTACACACAGTGATCTGCAAGCCATTGAAACCCGAATGCGTGAACTTATTGTGCAGGATTACGCCGTCATTAAGCGCATGACTTCGCGTGCAGAGGTTATAAAACTATTTTCTGAACGTGAGGAGGAATACAAGCTTCGGTTGGTAAATGATATGCCGGATGTTGAAATCATGGGGCTTTATTATCACCAAGAATACGTTGATATGTGCCGTGGCCCGCATGTGCCAAACACACGTTTTTTGCCGTATTTTAAGCTCACTAAAATATCCGGTGCCTATTGGCGTGGCGATGCCAACAACGAACAGTTACAGCGAATCTACGGCACCGCATGGGCAACTAAAAAACAATTAGACGCTTACCTGTTGCGATTAGAAGAAGCTGAAAAGCGTGATCACCGCAAGCTCGGCAAAGAATTGGATTTATTTCATTTTCAGGATGATGCCCCCGGTGCCGTTTTTTGGCATGCGCGCGGCTGGACTATTTTTCAGCAGTTAATTAATTACATGCGCTTGCGCCAAGAAGATGCAGGCTACATTGAAGTGAATACCCCCGACATTATGGATCGCAGCCTCTGGGAAATTTCTGGTCACTGGCAAAATTATCGCGACAATATGTTTACCACCACAACCGAAGATGAGCGCGTGTTCGCCTTAAAGCCCATGAATTGCCCCGGCGGTGTATCGCTGTTTAAACACGGATTAAAAAGTTATCGCGATTTACCTTTGCGCATGGCCGAGTTTGGCAAGGTGCATCGCTATGAACCTTCAGGCTCATTGCACGGGTTAATGCGTGTGCGCCATTTTACGCAAGACGACGCCCATATTTTTTGTACGCCAGAACAATTGCAAACTGAATGCAGCTCGGTAATTGCGTTGGTGTTAGATATTTATAAGCAATTTGGTTTTGATGATGTGTCAATCAAGTTATCCACGCGCCCCGCAAACCGCATGGGTGACGATGCAACTTGGGAGCATCTTGAGCAATCGCTTATCCAGGCGCTCGACGCTATGCAACTCGACTACAAACTGAATCCCGGCGAAGGCGCTTTTTACGGCCCAAAATTGGAGTTTGTTTTGCGCGATGCGATTGGTCGCGATTGGCAATGTGGAACGCTACAAGTTGATATGAATTTGCCTGAACGCTTCGATATTAGCTACATCAATGATGCAGGCGAGCGCCCACGCCCTGTGATGTTACACCGTGCATTGTTTGGCTCGCTAGAACGGTTCACGGGTATTTTGCTTGAGCATTACAGCGGTAAATTGCCTAGCTGGTTAGCACCCATTCAAGCCGTGGTTATGTCCATCACCGAACAACACGCCGATTACGCACACGCTATTGCAAAACAATTACGCCGTGCACGCATTCGTGTGGATCTCGATATTCGCAATGAAAAAATTGGTTACAAAATTCGTGAGCATTCCCTTATGCGCACACCTTACTTATTAATTGTAGGAAAGGAGGAGATGGAGAATGGCACCGTAACCTTGCGCAATCATGCGGGAGAAAATTTAGGTGCATCTTCACTGGCAGATACTTTACTGCTATTGAGTGAGCTAGTTACTATGCCTCAATAAAATCCACTCAATATTGTGTACTCATCGTTTTTAAATATAATTGAGGCTTCACTCTTCACGGTGACACACAGAATTGGAATTTTGTAGAGACGGCAGCTTATTTGGCGTTGGCCACATAGCGTGTATGCGTTATTTTTAGTGTTTCGGTTTGCCTATCCATTTATAACATGAATAGGCAAGCGATAATTAATTACCCTCTAAGTCAACCTCTTTGAGCTCTAAAGTTTGTTGTGGTTTTGAATACCGACAAAAATTAAACAAATGTAACAGCTCTTCATACACCAAATTTTTACCAATAAATACCATGCGGCTGGTGCGCGGTTTATCGCCCCATATCGTGCCCCATTGGGCGTCGAATAGCATATGTACCGCTTGGTAAATAAAGCGGTGTTCCTCACCATGGATACTTAAAATTCCTTTCATCCTGAACATCGTTTCACCTTGCGTTTGCAGAATAAGGTCTAGCACTTTGTCTATTTTGTCGCCATCCAAATCACCCTCAATCTCAATGGAAACAGAGCTAACCGTATCATCGTGATGGTGCTCAGCATTAAAGCGATGCTCAGTCAGTGGTGTTAATAAGGTGCCGTCTTTTTTTAGCAGTTCAGCGTTAAACTCTTCTGGCCCGTGCTGGGTAAATAAGGCGTATAAACCGGGCGCTTTGTTGTGAATAGAAAATTGGTACTGTTCTTGGCCTGTTAATTGTAATTGCCAATGCTCAAGCTCGGTGGATAGCGAGCCTTCATGAACTACTGCTTTCGGGGGATGAGAGAAATAAATAAAAACAGATTCAGCCGCTTTTTTCAAACTATCTTCCGTTGAATCCGCCATAGGTACCCATGCGAGCGACAGTGTTTCATCGGGGCCGCTGTCTAACACGAAATCGTAATCTGACTCTTGCAGATTAAATATGCCGCCCCATTCAAAGGCGTATTCGGGTTCCAAAAAGCTAGGGTTGGTTTCAAGTGCACGGTTTAAATCGAAGCCGCCCACATCCAGTATTTTTGCAATAGGTGCGTCGGCCATAGTGGCTTTGTATACATTGGCCAAGCCATTAATTCTTTTAATCCGATTTTCGATAAGCACAAGCTCGCTTTCATCCACCACATCAATTTTATTGAGTACGATTAAATCTGCAAAGGCAATTTGGGATTCAGCTTCTTCGCTAGAGTCGAGCTGCCGCATAATGTGTTTACTATCGACTAGGGTAATAATCCCATCGAGGTAAAAAGCGTCGCGCATGGCTTCATCAATAAAAAAAGTTTGCGCTACGGGGCCGGGGTCGGCAAGGCCGGTTGTTTCTATGATGACGCGGTCAAATTTTTTGCTGCGGGTCATTAAATCAGTCAGTATGCGAATAAGATCGCCACGCACTGTGCAACAAATACAACCGTTATTCATTTCAAGAATTTCTTCGTCGGCATTGATGACCAAGTCTTGATCTACGCCAATTTCACCAAATTCATTTTCAATCACGGCGATACGCAAGCCGTGGTCTTCACTCAAAATGCGGTTAAGCAAAGTGGTTTTGCCGCTACCTAAAAAGCCGGTAAGTACGGTGACGGGGATTTTTTCATTCATGGTGGTGCTCCAATATTCGTGATGCAGGTTTAATACGACAGTGCTTCAGTCAATAGCGTGGTGTTGTGCAGCATTAAATGAAGGTAAGTATCGGCAGGTTGATTTTTTTCAGAGAGCGCATCCGAATAAAGCGTGCCGCCGATGATGGCTTTGGTTTCCTGTGTGATTTGCTCAATTTGCCGTGGATCGGTAATGTTTTCAAGAAATATGGCCGGTGTTTTTTCTGCTCGTACTTGGCGAATTAAGGCGGCTACATCTGTAGCGGATGCTTCTGCATTGGTGCTTAATCCTTGCGGTGCAGAAAAGCTCAGGCCGTAAGCAGCTTCAAAATATTTAAAGGCATCGTGCGAGGTAATAACTTTGCGGTGTTCGGGTGGAAGCTTTGTAATAGCCGCGATAATCTTTTGTTCAGCCAGGTCAATTTTTTTGAGATAGATTTGCAGATTTTCCTTATAGATATTGCTGTGTGATTTATCGATGGAAGACAAACCAGCAGCAATGTTTTTAGCATAAATCCGCGCATTCGCTAAACTTTGCCACGCATGAGGGTCAATTTCTTTTGTTGCTGTTATGAGGGGTAATATCCCCTGCGTTGCAACCACTAACGTACCCTTAAATTCAGCGGCCTCTATCAAGCGTTCTATCCAGCCCTCAAAATGTAAACCGTTTATAAATAAAATATTAGCATTAGCAACCTGTTTTACGTCGCGCGGTGTTGGCTCGTAAACATGACCATCGCTGTTGCGGCCAACTAGCACAAATAATTCAATGTGCTCGCCACCAATGTTGCTTACCATATCGCCAAGAATGCTGAAGCTGGCAACGGCCTTTATTTTTACGTCTTTCCCCGCTGTTGCAAAATCATTGCTAAATAGTGCACTGAAAATAAGAACTGCTCGAAGGGTCTTTCTCATTGGGCTAGCTCGTAAAGAATTATTTATTAATTAATAGGCGTGAAAATACTGTGCTCGCCAACTATTTTTAGTGCCGAGCAGCATGGAGATCACATAAAAACCGCCCGCGCTTAAAATAACTGCGGGGCCACTGGGTAAATTGGCGTGGTAGGAAACGAGGAGCCCTACAATGCTGCTGGCAATGGCAAAGAGTACGCTGAGAAAAATAATGCTTGATACTTGTGCTGACCAAAAATGCGCAGCCGCAGCGGGCAAAATCATAATGCCAACCACCATGAGGGTGCCTAGGGCATGAAATCCGCCTACGAGGTTGAGCACCACTAATGCAATAAAACTGTAGTGCGCCCACGCGCCGCTGTTACTCACGGAGCGTAAAAATAATGGATCGAGACATTCCAAAATCAGTGAGCGATAAATCAACGCGAGTGCGATAACTGAAATGCTGGCGATGGATAACATAAGCAGCAGTGCATCATTATTGAGTGCGAGTACAGTGCCAAATAAAACATGTAATAAATCGACACTGCCGCCGCGCGTAGAAATAATCAGCACGCCTAACGCGAGTGAAATTAAATAAAAAGCAGCGAGGCTGGCATCTTCTTTTAAGTGGGTATTGCGGG
Organism: Gammaproteobacteria bacterium; assembly: GCA_043777855.1. GTDB lineage: Bacteria > Pseudomonadota > Gammaproteobacteria > Pseudomonadales > Cellvibrionaceae > Cellvibrio. Next base: position 5,207 of record JAYWHF010000011.1, read on the forward strand.
TAATAAATCCTGATAAGAGCGCCACTGCCATTCCCGCCACCAAGCCGCCTATCGTCATAGCGATTAAGGACAGCCCAGATAAGAGATAGCCAATCGCGGCACCGGGCAGAATAGCGTGTGCCATGGCATCACCTGTTAAACTCATGCGCCGCAGAATCATAAACACACCAATCGGAGTTGCA
>JAYWHF010000012.1:0-5382 GCA_043777855.1 Gammaproteobacteria bacterium
TCAGGGTCGGCGATTGTTAGGTCGGTGCATTGCCCTAGTGTTTGCTGCATCGCCCCTTCTACTTCGCGAGCCTTGATCACATACTGATTCGACGAGCCAAGTAGAGTGCCATCTTTAATATTAAAACGTGGATTGTGGCGGCCATCATTTGAGCGTGTATTAGGAATACCCCATAAGTCGCCGTTGCCACCATAGTTCAGCATAAAGACCTTTCCGTCGAAAGCGCCTGCGTCTGCGCTGCGATCTTTAGCGTCAGTATGGGTATAGGTGATTTGAATAGGTTTATCGAAAGTTTGTATCACGCCATTGGCATCTTTAATGCTCGTGGTTTGATTAAAACTATTCAACCCGGTTTCCCATTCATAAAAAACGCTGACAATCGATGAATTGTTGATATCCCAAGCGTTAGTGAGTGAATCTCTCACGCTCGCCGTGACTAAACGCCCTGACCGAACACCCCACGCATTGGGTGACTGTACATTCTGCAAGCCCTCTTGAGTCACTGTGTCTGCAAATTTAACCACCTCGCTGTTAGAGTCGCGCACTAAGGCAAGTGCATTGACGCCAGCATTGTTGATGGTAAATGCAATGGCATTAGCGGGATCGGATACAAGTTGCGAATAAGCCGAGGTCCAACTGGTTAATTCATTTTCATCCAGAGTTCCCACGGGGCAGCGATCAATGCAGTAAAGCGTTGCAGATCCGCTGGCAAAAAGGCCACCCACGCCTGTCTCGCTGCCGTTAACAAACTCTTGCCTGAAGAATGTTAACGAGGTGTCGCCCTGAGTAAATTGAATAGTGCCTCCCAACTGTTGAGAATTCATATACAGCGACTGGTGATTCTCCAGCGTAATGAGTACAGGTACTTCGAGCGTTACGGTTGTTGGCCCATCGTTACCATTTTGATTGCCTGCCGTTTTGTAAAAGCCATCCGTCTCCACGCCGTCGACGGAGGTTAAGTAGCGAACGACCCAGTTGTTGTAAGTGGGTTGAGCATCTGGGCTCCAGTAAGAAAATTCAATGCCTCTTGATTCACTGAGCAATAACTCTTGCACTGTATTTTTTATCAAGCGGCCCGGCGCTTTTATGATTGTATAGTTGGTCGCAACGGGCGGATTGCTACGGCTTTCCACTTGAATGGTTGCGCCATTTAAAAGTGTATCCGGACGTTCAGCCCAAACTCCCCAGTAGCCGACGTGTCCGAAACTATCAAACGTTGTGTCGTTATCACTATCGTATTTAAACCCCACGCCGGAATTAAGTTCTACGCGGGCACCGGTGGACGCACTGTAAAGATCGTAGCGTCCGACATTCTCATCAAATGCAGTTCGGCTTAAACACTTATTAGAACCAGAACCGTCATTGCCTTCTCTGTAGGGTAAATTGGCAAAGGTGTTCGCCGCTTCCAATTTTACATTGGTGGCATTAAAGGCCAGTGCAAATGCACTGCCGCCGTTAGCATTGTTGCCGCCTCCGTTTGAATCGCTGTCGGACGTTAAGGCAATCCCCGTACTGCGATCAGTGCTCATGACAACACTGGCGCTCTTAGCTGACGTATGTCCCTCACGTTCTTCATTTTGAAAAAGTGTAAAACCAATTTTATTGGGGATGTCCACGGTTTTGATTTCACCTTCACCTCCCGTGTTGCCTGATTCAAAGGAATCAAACATTTCAAAATTAAATGAGAAACTACCAAAAGGATTTTCCTCGCTGGCGCCTTTGCTGATAATCGATTTTATTTTAATCGCCGAGTCGCCCATGTTTGGTATCCACGCATTGACAATAAGTGGGTCGGTGGGTTCTGAACCGCGCGTAGCATTGACGATAATTTTGGCATAGGTGGGGGTGTTGGCAGAACCGGCTGATTGCGATGAGGCGTCGCTACCGTCATCTTCATTGGGGAAACATTTTTTTTCATCTGCAAGGGCTATATAAGGGCCTGCATTTACAAATTGTGCTGCTTTAAATTGCCCGCTAAAACACAAAATACTGTTGACGAGTTCAATGGGTTTTAATGCTTCATTCCACACATGGTAACGCTGAATGTCAGTTGAGTAATCAGTTCCCTCACTGTCAAATGCCGCCCATGAAAGCGAGGTTGAGCCTGCGATGGCAAGCGCAAGAATGTTATTTAGCACCGTAAAATTAAGTGTTTTCATTTTGTAACTACCTCCAAACTTTCGGGGAGAACTAAACTGGCTGTGGGGATAACTGATGCGGCGCTACTTGATGCCGGAGTACTTGTTGCAGGAGTACTTGATTCAGGAGTACTTGAGCCGGCTGTACTCGATGCGGGCCTGCTCGATGCAGGTACGCTAGACGCAACTAGGCCTACACTTGACGCGACCGTTCCAACAACACTTGCCGCTGTGCTGCTGGCCTTAGGTACAGCGGTGCTTGAGCCGCCGCCGCAGGCTGACAAAAGGGCTGCCGCGCAGGCTAGGCCGATTAAATAGCAAGATTTCATTTGCATGGTACATACTCCCCAAATTTTTAAAAAATAGCGTTGACTGAGTTTTTCGAAATACGTCGAATTAATTATTCGGCCGGACTACGAAAAGTCATGAATAGACCTTAGACGGAAATTTTGGAGATGCAATAATGGGTAACGCGGCGTTTAAAAAAATCGACGTATAAAATTTGCAGTGATTAATCTCTTTAGATTGCCAATCCATTTTAAAATCATTTCCTACTAAATAAATTCTTAAGCAGTTTTTTTGGAATAGCGAGCGGGGTGGCGTGGCTATTTATATGTGCAGAAAATAACCTAGCCTATGTTTTTTATTTCGATGAATGCACTGGCGCATAAAATTTTTGAATTGGTGAATAAAAAATACATGGATAGAATATTTCAGAATAAATTAATTATTAACTTTTTTTGTTCCGCTTTACTGAAAAAAACTAAACATAACTGACAGGGTTTTGGCGGTTTGCCGCTTGCGCCACCTTGGAGCCTGACTGTTTGCCAAGACTTTGACAAATAGTATTGCCAGCGTTAATTAGCTTTTCTAAATTGGTGCCGTGTTCTATGCCTAAGCCATTTAATAAATAGACTAAGTCTTCAGTGGCAAGGTTGCCGGCCGCACCCGGGGCATAAGGGCAGCCGCCCAATCCCGCAACGGAGCTATCGATAACACTGATACCCATTTCCAATGCAGCGTAAACATTAACAAGTGCCTGACCATAGGTGTCATGCATGTGTACGGCGAGTTTTTCGATGGGGATATCTTTTGCAAGCGCTGCAATCAGTGTTTTTATTTGCCCTGCTGTTCCCACACCAATGGTGTCGCCCAATGAAATTTCGTAACACCCCATGGCGATTAATTCTTTAGCAATCGTTGAAACTGTTTGAACGGGTACAGCGCCGGAGTAGGGGCAACCTAGGACACAGGAAATATATCCGCGCACAGATTTTTTTTGCGTTTTCGCTGCCGCTATTAAAACCTCAAAACCTTCTAAGCTGTGAGCGATTGAGCAGTTAATATTTTTTTGGCTAAAGGCTTCTGAGGCCGCCGCAAAAATGGCGATTTCATTAGCATTTGCAGCAAGGGCGCGTTCGTAACCTTGAAAATTCGGTGTCAATGCTGCATAAGTGACGTTGGGTTTGCGCGTAATCTTGGCAAACACCTCGGCGCTATCGGCCATTTGCGGAACCCATTTTGGGTTTACAAAACTACCTGCCTCGATATAAGTGAGCCCTGCATCTGCGAGCTGTTCGATTAAAAAAATTTTTGCCGCCGTGGGAATAATTTGCTTTTCGTTTTGCAGCCCGTCGCGCGGGCCGACTTCTACTATGTGAACTTTTTTAGGTAGAGCCATATAGATTTAGTCCTCGCCCCAGCGCGGCAAAAGTTCTTGATCAATTCCGAGCTGATCTAAAATGCGCGCGACTATAAAATCAATCAACTCTTGAATGGTTTGTGGTTGCATATAAAAGCCAGGGCTCGCCGGAATAATAATTGCCCCGAGTTGGGTGAGCTTCAACATGTTTTCTAAATGAATCGCGGAGTAAGGCGCTTCACGCGGCACAAAGATGAGCTGACGTCGTTCTTTTAACGCCACATCGGCTGCGCGCTCAATTAAATTATTACTCGCGCCGTGAGCTATTGCCGAAAGCGTGCCACCACTGGCGGGACAAATAACCATTGAGCTAGGTGAGCTGGAGCCTGAGGCTACTGGTGAAAACCAATCATCTTTTGCAAGTAGTTGTAGCTGATCTTCGTCGGCGGAAAAAAGATCACTTAAAAAAAACTGTTGTTCGGCGAGTGTTTCGGGCAAGTCCAAATCTGTCTCTGTGCGTATGACGACTTCAGCCGCATTGGACAGTAATAAATAAACTTTGCAGTTGGCGGCAAGCAAACACTGCAACAGCCGTAGGCCATATTGAGCGCCCGAGGCGCCGGTCATGGCAAGAGTGATGGAGCGTTGCTTGATCATACTTTTCTCCACTAGAGCGCATGCTTTTTGAGTTGTGCAATGAGTTTCTGATGTACACCACCAAAACCACCATTGCTCATAATGACAATATGGGTATTCGCTTCGCACAGTGAAATTGTGCAGCGAATGAGTTCATCTAAATCGCGTAATAACTTTGCAGGGATGGAGCTCTGGTTAACAATATCATCCATTGCCCAATCAACATTCGACGGCTGATACCAAAGCACATCATCGGCATCGGTGCAACTTTGGCTAAGTGTATTTTTATGCACGCCCATGCGCATGGTGTTTGAGCGAGGTTCAATAATGGCGATGATTTTTTCAGTGCCTACCTTTGCCCTTAATCCAGCCAGTGTAGTTTTAATAGCCGTAGGATGATGCGCAAAATCGTCGTAAACTTTTATGCTGTGAACATCCGCTAAACACTCCATGCGACGCTTTACACCCATAAACTGTGCAAGTGCTTGTGCGCTGACTTCTGGTGTTACGCCAACGTGACGTGCGGCGATGATTGCCGCTAAACCGTTATTTACATTATGCAAGCCAGTTTGTTGCCATCGAATACGGCTAACCTCTTTACCGTCGTGATAGACGATAAATTCTGATCCATCAGCGGCAACGAGTTTTGCTTGCCATTCAATTATTTTTTCTGTCGGACTGCTTGAATTAAGCACCGCGGATGAAAAAAGTTCAGCAGAAAACTGCTGTTGCGGTGTCCAGCAACCTTGTGCGATAACTTCAGCGATGGCGTTGTCATTAACGGGAGAAATAATTAAACCATTGTTGGGAATGGTGCGAACCAAATGATGAAATTGTTTTTGTATGGCCGCCAAGTCTGGAAAGATATCGGCGTGATCAAATTCTAAATTATTTAAAATCACCGTGCGCGCGTTGTAGTGAACAAACTTAGAACGCTTATCAAAAAATGCGCTGTCATATTCATCG
>JAYWHF010000013.1:0-1937 GCA_043777855.1 Gammaproteobacteria bacterium
GCCGGTTTGTTATTGACCGCCACCACCAGTGGCTATGCAAAGAATCAAATGGTTCCCGAAGCGGCGCTTCCAACGCCAAGCGTGCAATCCCTTTTAAATAAGATGTCTCAGGACGCAACGCGTATTAATTATAGCGGTGCGTTTACTTATCAAAACCAAACAAGAATTGCTCTGCAAAGCTTTAAAATTGATCATTGGATTGAAAATGGTCAAGAGCACAATCGGCTGATGTTTTTGAATGGCCCTGAGCGAGAAATTTTGCGCGAAGGCCAGCCAGTTGACTGTAACGCTATGGGGTTTAAGTTACTTCAAGGCAGTTTTGCAAAAATCGGCAAAACGCTCATTAACCTCAATGATCTATATCAATTTGAAATACGCAGCCAAGAGCGCATTGCCGGTCGGCTTGCCCGAGTTCTTTTGGTTATTCCTAAGGACGCCTATCGTTATGGTTACTTCTTAAGTATTGATGAAGAGACTGGCTTGGTACTGAAATCATGGTTGATCGATGAGAATGCGCGGCCTTTAGAGCGGTACCAATTTGTTTCCATCGATGTAAATCCGGATGTTAAGCAATTGGGTCGCGCTGAAGTTTCAGCGCATCAACATAAGGTTGTTGCTAATGTCACGCCTTGCAATCCAACTGATTTTAGCAAGCCGGAAGCGTGGAGCGTGGCTTGGGTGCCATTGGGGTTTCAGTTCGCCGGGCAGCGCAAGCTAACGAACGGCCAAGAAATGCTGATGTATACAGATGGGTTGACAACATTCAGCATTTTCGTAGAGCTCTCATCATTAGCTCTTGTTCCTGAAGGAGTGGGGCAGAGTGGTGCTACCTTGGCCTATATGTCACGCCTAGCTCATAAGGGCTCTGTCTATCGGATAAATGTTGTGGGTGAAATTCCGGTTGCCGCTGCCGCAAAGATTGCTCAAGGAATAGCCGTTCGGTAATTAATTTTTCTTGGCTTATTTGGAGTCAATAATGATTCTAGAGGTTGGCCGCATTGTTGCCATTGAGCAGCGAGGGCTTTGGGTAGAAACGATTCAACAATCTGCCTGCAATTCATGTCGCGCTCAAAAAGGCTGCGGGCACAGTTTAGTCGCAAAATTCGGGGCAAGTGCCTCGCGGATTTGGGTCATGTTGGACGAGCGGGATAACAGCCGCTACAGTCTAGGCGATGAGGTGAGGATCGGTGTTCCCGAGGATGTGATCGCCAGGGGTGCATTGTTTATTTACATGGTACCCTTGCTAAGCATGCTCGCGGCGGTTTTCATCGCACATCTGCAGGCCATGAGTGAGGGCGCGAGCCTGATGTACGCTGTAGTTGGGTTGGCGTTTGGTGCTTCGGTTGTGCGTTGGCGATCCTATCAAACGCGGTTCGATAGCCGTTTGCAGCCTGTCGTGGTAGATAATCTTCAACCGCTAAAGCTTTTATAACGCGCCCTTTGACGATAAGCCTGCTCAGCTGAGAGATATCCTTGTGTTGCGTATTAACTCCCATATTCAAATCCCGCTGCATGAAATTGAGCTCACAGCCATGCGCGCGCAAGGCGCGGGAGGGCAGAATGTCAACAAAGTGTCTAGTGCGATACATTTGCGTTTTGATATCCCGAGTTCGTCATTAAGTGATTTTTACAAGACGAGAATACTCGCCTTGGATGACAATCGTATTTCAAAGGATGGCGTGCTTATCATCAAAGCACAGCGTTTTAGGACTCAAGAAAGTAATCGTGAAGATGCGCTTATCCGTTTGCAGGAAATCATTGTCAGCGCTATCCAAGTTCAAAAAGCCCGCCATGCCACTAACCCCACATTTTCTTCAAAACAAAAACGTCTGGATGGTAAATCGATTCGCGCTTCAATAAAAACTAGGCGCTCTTCCATTCCGCTTGATGAATAGAACTTTAAAGATTGCAATTTGATGTTGCATAGCTCCAAAGAT
>JAYWHF010000014.1:0-5375 GCA_043777855.1 Gammaproteobacteria bacterium
TAGAAGAGCGCAAAGGCTTTTTTACGACTGCGCATTAATTGGCTGGTGGTGCCTGACGCAATGTCTCCAAATACCAAGCCGGCGTAAGCCAATAAAATACACATGGACTGTGCTATTTCACCTTTTACATTGAGTGTTTTTGCTATTTCTGGTGCTCTGGCAACTAAGAGACCAATAACAAACCATGTGGGTAGCCCAAGTAAAATTGATTGTAGGAAACGGGCAAATCTTTCGCGCGTGGTAAACATCATTAAAAAGTTGCCTTGGGATACGGGCGCGCCCTGCGCTTTTTGAAACATCCCACTTTCAAATATCCCCATGCGCAAAAATAACAAACCAAAACCGAGTACGCCGCCAATGATGTAAGAGGTTTGCCAGCTAATAAATTGCGCGACTAGCGCCGCTGCTACTGCACCTAAAACGCCAACCGATGCGACTATCATGGTGCCTATGCCGCGCTTGTTTTTATCCATGAGTTCAGCCACCAAGCATACGCCTGCGCCCAGCTCGCCCGCTAAGCCAAACCCTGCGACAAACCGGAGTATTGCGTAGGTGGTCATGTCGGTGACGAAAGCATTCAGGAAATTGGCGAGCGAGTAGCAAATAATACTGCCGAAGAGTACGGCCAAGCGGCCTTTTTTGTCGCCAATGACTCCCCAAGCGATGCCGCCGATCAACATGCCGATCATTTGAATGTCGAGCAGATGCTGAAATTTGTCGAGTAGGATGGGTTGTCCGGCCCATTCCGGGTAGAGTTCAACCAAGCTTTTTTTACCGATAATCAGGAATAGAATGAGGTCGTAAACATCCACAAAATAACCGAGCGCAGCCACCATAACAGTAGTATTGATAGTTTTTTGAGTTGATGAGCTAGGGAGGGTGGCAGAACTGTTCATGCGACGTTTTCTTCAGAAGGAAATGATCAGGCGCGCATTGTACAAAACTGGAGTGATAAATTCAGTTTCTTTGATCTTATCTTTTTGTTAAGCCTGCTAGAATGCCTAAGACGTAGGTTTTATTCTGGCCCTAGGAGTTTGTTGTGGCGCGATTACTGGTGTTGCTGGTGTTAAATGTCTTGATAATGAATGCATTGGCTGAGCCTCAAGCTGATATCTATAGGGTTGAGATTATGGTGGCCGATCAGTCGGAAGCTGAGCGGGTTAAGGCTGCAAAAGCAACGTTTGGCGAGGTTATCAGCCGCGTTACGGGTGACCCCAGCGCTTTACAAAATCCTCAGATTCTTGCGGCAATTAATTCAGCGCCGAATTACTTAATGCGGTTCAATTATGCGTCTGATCGCGATGAAAAAAACGTTAAAGATGTTAAGGCCGTCGATGTTGTAAAAACGGGCGATGCGGCTAAAACAAGTGATTCCTCAAAAACCAGCATGATTAAAAATGATGTCAGGCTAATTTTAAATTTTTCGCCTCAAGCTGTTGAAAAATTGTTGCGTGATGCGCAGCTGTCGCAAAAGCTAAGCCAGCAGAAGATGCTGATTCAAGTAACTAATGTGCAAGACTTTACCACCTACAAACAAGTGCAAGCGTATTTGAAAACGGTTGCGATGATTCGCCACAGTGATTTGGTCAGTGCAAATAAAGATAGTTTAGTATTTAGCGTGCTTGTTGATGGCGATGCCAATGCGTTAAAAATTATTTTCGAAACAAAAACGCAATCACCCGTTGTTGATTCGGTGCCTAACGAAAACTCGATTCCATCGAACCCGCCGTTGCAGTGGATTCTTCGCTGGTATGATCAATCATGAAGCCACAGCAACTTTCACTCGGCGTAAGTCTAAATGACGACGCCACCTTCGAAAATTTTTATGCACCAGAGGCGACTCATAACGCCGAGGTGCGCAATGCCGTGCGCCGTCAAATAGAACGAGCCGACGAACCTTTTGTTTATGTCTGGGGTGGTAGTGGTAGTGGCCTTACTCACCTTCTGCAGGCAGCTTGCCATCAAGCGCAAACCATGGGTAAAACGTTCCAATACTTTCCCCTGCGCGATTTAATTGGTTATGCGCCGGATGAGCTTTTTACGGGTTTGGAGTTACTCGATATCGTGTGTCTAGATGGGATAGATTTAGTCATTGATCGGCCCGATTGGGAGCTTGCTTTATTTAATCTTTATAATCGCATGCGCGATGCAAGTAAGTTGCTGTTGGTTGCGGCCGTGGTTGGGCCGCGGGAACTATTGATTAGGTTGCCGGATTTGGCCTCCCGCTTACAGTGGGGTATTACCTATCATGTTCATTTGTTGGACGATCACGAGAAGCAACAAGCGCTCCAGTTGCGTGCTCGTGGGCGCGGTCTTGAGTTGAGTGATGAGGTGGCAAACTTTATTATCCAGCGATTACCGCGCGATATGAATGAACTTTTTTGGCAGCTCAATAGATTGGATCACGCGTCATTAGCCGAGCAACGAAAACTCACTATTCCTTTCGTGAAGAAAATTCTTGGTTTATAGGAAAGCTGGGGGTGAAAACTGTGGTCACAGTAAACTGTTTCGTGTTCAGCCCATCCCTAGAATTGGAATTTCACACCTACCCTCATAGCTTCAGCAGTACCAAAGTCGTAACGACCTTTGGTAAAAGTTCCTGAAACCACCACAAGGCGATTAATGGGGAAATCTATATTGATCTGACCAAAACTGTCGGAGCCTTTGTAATATAACTTGTCTTCTGGCCCCGAATTAAAAATGACTCCCTCCCGTGTTGTCATCTTCCAGCGACTGACGCCAACACTAGGCACAATGCGAAAATGTTTCGCAATATTGAATTGATATCCCAATGTCAATTTGGATTCATATAATTCGTAATCATCCGTCGCCCCCAAAAGGGTGTCACTTGTAGTGCCAGAAAGATTGACACCGATAACTACATTTGTATCAGTAACATAACCGCCACCCACTGATGCGGAAAGGCCATCAATGTCAGCATAGCCCGCATCAACAACATATTCTTTTTTCATGTCAAGAGTGCTTTCACCGCCGTCGACAGATACATAAAAGTCACCGCCATATGCATTTAAGGAAGATATAAACAATGTTGCCAATATGAATGTCCGATTTTTCATAATTAATTACCTGAATAAAGTTAGTAAGTCGTGGATCGCATATTCAACTAGTTGGCGTAAGCCGCCATATCTTCATCGCCGTTAAAACAAACTTGGCGATTGTTGCCGCGCTGAATAATATGTTGCGGGACGCCAGCCGGGGATAAACGATTTAATCTTGGAATACTTCTTCCTTGAAGCTTTTGAATTAAATTTGGCTCAAAAAAGTTTACTCTGACCTCCCAGATTTCAAAGGGAGATGCAAGGGTGCAATCTAGGGCTTGTAATATTTACTCGCTACCACAGTCCCTAGAGTACTTCCAAAGAACGACCACACTGTCATCGCATTTCCACCCCCATTCATCGCGATTCGTGCCAACTGAGCTGTGCCTTTATCGCTTTCGAATAATTCAGAAGATCCCCAGCCAGTACCCGCTTTACAGCGCGCACTGTAAATATTCGTTTCGCCTGAACCTGTGAGCGACCAAACAATACTGACATTTCCTGCATCATCAATGCCTGCATCGGGCCACCCTTGGGCATCTATAAATTGGTCGGCATCAGCACTGAATGTTTTTGATTCCCAAGTGCCATCGCTTCGGGTTCGGCTCGCCCACACTGTGTCAACACCAGCACTGTTATCCAAAACCCAGACTGCAACTGCCAGCCCTTGAGCGGTAACTTTTACGCGTGAGTCTGGAGTTCTGGGACAATTAGTGCAGGTCAAGGGTTCGCCAATCGCTGTTACGTCGCTGCTCCATGCCCCGCTCATGTAGCGTTTGGCGACGACATTAAGTTGATAATTAGACGTTGCTGGAATAAATTGCTGCCGACTATAAGTGAGTACGGCATTGCCCTTTGCGTCTGCAGCAATGCTAGGTGAGTCGACAAATCTCAGATCAGCGTTAGTGTTAATGCTAGCTTCCACTATTGCATTGGTGCCCCAGCCAGTTCCCTTGGTATATTTGTTGCCCCAAATATTGTTTGTAGTGCCAGGCCGTGAGCTGTTCCACACCACCAAGGCATCACCATTGGCGAGAAACGCAACTTTTGCCCCGCTGCCCCCTCCGCCGATCTCGTTATTGTCCTCAATTCTTATGGCCGAACCCCAGACACCGTTCGATGTGTAAAGGGCCGCATACAGTTTGCGGGTAAGCGATTCGTAACGATTCCAAACTACCATGACATTACCATTTGAGTCTGTATCAGCAACAGGTGAGCTATTTAATCCCGGCATAGTGTCGTCTATTGCTACGGCTATACCCCAGCCAGTAGCGGGGTCATAAGCTCGGGCGACGGTATCTGACGTTGTTGTACTTGCTCTATCATGCGTTTCCCAAATCACCATAGCTTTGCCTGTGGTTTTATCAATGGTCAGCGCTGGAGTTTGAATATAGTGAGTGTTGGTTTTGGCGGCGACTACCTGTATCTCTTGCCAGCCACTATCGGGTACAAAACGGCGCGCTAGTAATTCGTAACTGGTTGGTGACGTAGATGGGTCTTCAACAATCCATACCGCAATTGCGTTACCGGCGGCGTCAATCGCGACTATAGGCGCATCGTTGCCGCCTTCGTCTTCTCTGGAAACAATGGTTTTGTCTAGTAGGCTTGACGCTGAAGATGTGGAGGAGCCCGTGCTGCCATTACTGCCTCCTAAGCTGCTATTGCTGCGACTAGAAACACTATTCTTGCTGCTGGGATTGTTAACGCTGCTATTGCCGACTAGGCTGCTTGTGCCCACGCTAGGTTTTTTACCGCCACCACCGCCACCACAAGCGCTAATCAGTAGCGCAGTTGTTAGGAGGGCCACTGCACCCGCTAGTCGATAAAGTGGCAATTGAATCATGCTATTCATCACGTAATTCCTCTTTCAATAGATGTTGTTGGAGAAAAGGGGACAGATTTATTTTCTTTCTGTCGACGGTCTTCCCCTGCTTCGAAACTCGACCCGATTGCCTGTTCGTCTTTCAACTTCCTCAATAAATCTGAGATTTCCTGTCAGTTGATTTCGCTCGACTGCGGAACCAATAAAGCCCGACTCTTTTCGTGCATCATCCAAACTACCAACATAACGACGATAAACGTCTATTCGCTGCTGCAGATTAGTGCCCAAAGCTTCAAATGTAGGTGGAGTATCAAGCCAGTCATTTTTTTCTAAGCCGATACGGGCTCGATAACTCGACCAAGCGTAGTCTTCTGCTCGCAAAACCATACCCGCTTTAACAGCGTTGAGCTCGACATATCGACAGCACTGCAATAAATACGCATCTGAATCAATAGGACTAACCTTATAACGACCTTCCCACAGAGAGCCAGTTC
>JAYWHF010000015.1:0-1933 GCA_043777855.1 Gammaproteobacteria bacterium
TTAACAACTGCGTTGTCTGCATCATTATAAATAACTAACTCACCGCCCTCGTCACTCTGCCAATTTTCATTGAGATACACCACCGTGGAAATCACACGATTGAAATTCTGATGTGGCAACGAGTTGTTGGCGACTCGCGTAAGCGGTTTTTTTTCTTTAAACGCGTCCAAATGTTTCTTATAAAATGCCCCAACGGGGTAATAAGCAAAATGGCTTTCGTAATCAATTAAACCTAAAAACAACCGACGATTCAACCCATGCCGCAATGAATCCATAGTTTGCAAAAATTCAGTCGTCGCTGGATTAACCCCTTCCAGCCAATGAATTTGATCAGACCTTACTTTATCCTGCAATCGAAAATCGTCTTGACGGCCAATGCCTGCCGACCTAAATGCAGCCGCATCCATTCCATTAAAATCAGTGAGTAATCCGCGCAGCAAACTTATGGGTAAAACGTTATCGAAAACTCCGTAGCCATCCGCCGCCAATGCATCAGCAATCCTGTCCAGCTGGCTTTCGTTCATAGCTAACCTACTCCGGTTATGCACAATACCGGGCGCATGTTGATGCGCAGAATGTGCATGAGTTTTGATGAATACTGCAAACGTCTATTCAAATTCGATATTCAAAAATTCCGATTTGCTGAGCAAAAAAATCTCAATTAATAAATGGTTCAATCACCGGTAATTTTTCTGGCAGTTTTTTGAGGGTGTAAATATCGAAGCGGCTGGACTTACCTTCCAGCTGGTAGGACGGTGGTTTACCCGCAAGGAACGGCGCCTTTCGCGAGCGTTTTACCACCACGCGATAATTCGCTTTAGCGAGCGCTTTTTCCAACAACGCATCGGCGTCTTCATCTTTTCCGACGAGATCATGAAACGCCACCATTTCTTTTTTCACATCAGCCGACTTTTGGCGATCGGGAAACATAGGGTCGAGGTAAATAACGTCTGGCCTATTCTCAGCGCCCTCATCGCCAGGTAGCGCCAATAAATAGTCTTGGCTATCGCCGGCCAACAACGCCATTCGCAAAACAATTTGTTTTAATTCCGGATCCTGCTCCGCGGAAAATTCGCGGGCCCTGCTGATGCCATCCTGCAACAAAGCATGCACAAAAGCCGAACGTTCCAACATTTGCACTTGGCATCCCAAGGTCGCAAGCACGAAGGCATCTTTCCCCAAACCCGCTGTCGCATCCAAGACCTGAGGGTAAATTCCAGCGCTTACACCCACGGCCTTTGCAATCATCTGGCCTTTTCCTCCACCAAATTTACGGCGATGATCAACAGAACCTTGCGTAAATTCCGCCCGAATCGGGCCGGGGGCCTTTCGACCAGTTTGCTGCAGAGAGGCACCTCGCTCATCGTACAAAAATACAAACGCGGGCTCGCTCATGCCTTGTATGTCACAGGCGAACTGCACACCAACCCTTAGACGCAATGCCAATGCTGTCGCCCTCTCCCGGTGAGATTCGCAATTGCAGATGACCAATAAGTTTGACATTAGAAGACCTTATCGTTAAAAAGCACAACGTGCGTACGACTGGAGCGCGCGCGACTATAAACAAGCTCCTAGCCTATGGCTATCTCTTTAATAGAAATTAGCGCATAGACAAATGATCAACCAATTATCACAATGCGCTTGTAATTTGAATTTCAGTCACCATCAACTGGTCTTCCTCTTCCATCACTCAACCTTACAGGAAACTCCCATGGCAACAGTTACATTGAAAGGCAACCCTTTTAACACCAATGGCACGCTCCCCGCTTCCGGAACCAGTGCGCCAAACTTTAATTTGGTAAAAACAGATTTGTCCGAAGTGAGCACTTCTAGCCTCGCGGGCAAGCGCATAGTCCTTAATATTTTTCCAAGTGTTGACACGCCAACTTGCGCACAATCTGTGCGCACTTTTAACGCACAAGCCAGCGCTTTG
>JAYWHF010000016.1:0-5356 GCA_043777855.1 Gammaproteobacteria bacterium
CCAAGCTCTCGGCGAATTGGTTGATTAACGACAGGCTGGCCGCCTCGCTCGGTGCTGCAAAATTCATGGGTGTTGATGCATCAGCCGAGATTGAGAGGGGGGCGGCATCAGTGGCGAATACGTCAACGCGCTTTAGGCTGACGGCACAGATCTTTAATTCGGGTTGCTGTGATATCGCGTCGACTTTGTCGTTGGTAACGGCATTAATGGCGAGGTTTTCACCAAAGATATCGTTCCAGTGGAAGGTTGTAAAACAGTTGCCTCGAGATACTCGGTCAGTGATGAGTGCCGGCAAGACGGCATAGCCACGGCGCGAACCTACTTCGACGCGGTCTTTGTTGTTAATCCCAAGTTCTAGTGCATCTTCCGGGTGAATTTCGACGAAGGGCCCTGGGTTGAGTTTATTTAAGGTGGCGATTTTTCCCGTTTTGGTCAGCGTATGCCACTGGTGCTGCAGGCGTCCGGTATTCAGAACCATTGGATATTCCCGGTCTGGCATTTCCGCCGCGTCGACATGGGGCCGAGCAAAGAAAACCGCCTTGCCAGATTCTGTGGCAAAGAGCAGCGCCGGTTTGCTGCCGTCATCAAGCATCTTTAGCGTTTGGTTTTCGCCAGTATTGAGGTAGCGAATAGGGTTTCGCGCGCTGCTTTCGGCGGTGGCACAGGGCCATTGCACCGAGCTTTTACGCAACCGCGCGTAGCTAACACCGCGCAGGTCGTAACCGGTTTTGGGGTTATAACAGCGCTTGATTTCAGTAAATATCTCGTCGGCTGAGTGGTAGCTAAAGCCCTCGGCGTAGCCCATTTCACAGGCCACGCGCGCCACAATTTGCCAGTCTGGCAGTGCCTCTCCCGGCGGATTTATGGCGGCTTGCATCAATGTTATGTTGCGTTCGGAGTTAACCATTACACCTTCGGCCTCGGCCCAGAGCGCGCCGGGCAATAGAATATCGGCGTAGCGGTTGGTCTCGGTATCGAGAAATGCATCCTGGGCGATGACGAACTCAGCCTTTTCCAGAGCCGCAATCACCACTTTGCGGTTGGGTACGCTGGCGACTGGATTGGTGCAAATAATCCAGCAGGCCTTTATGTCTCCCGCCGCCATGCGCTCAAACATGTCCACGGTACCTTTGCCGACCTTTATGCTCATGGCGCCAGGTTCTAGGCCCCACAGGTCTTCAATAAAAGTGCGGTCGGCTTCGGTGAGTAAGCTGCGTTGTCCGGGTAGCCCCGCGCCCATGTAGCCCATCTCGCGTCCGCCCATTGCATTCGGTTGGCCAGTGAGGGAGAAGGGCCCGCTGCCAGTGCGGCAGATCTTGCCGGTCGCCAAATGCAGGTTACAAATGGCGTTGGTATTCCAAGTGCCGTGGGTACTTTGGTTTAGGCCCATGGTCCAGCAGGTTATAAAATTGTTTGCTTCTCCAATCATTTGCGCGGCGGCGCGAATATCGGCTTGGGCGATGCCGGTCAGATTTGTCACTTTCTCCGGCGTGTAGTCTGCTAGGAATGTGGGCATCGCGTCCCAGCCTTGGGTGAATTGCGCGATAAAGGTGGGGTCTGTGTGACCGCTGCTAACCAGCAGGTAGAGCAATCCGTTTAGCAGCGCTAAATCTGTGCCCGGTTTGATGGGTAGGAAAAGGTTAGCTTTGTCCGCGGTGAGTGTTCGGCGCGGGTCAACTACAATGACTTTTGCCCCGGCCTTGACGCGATCCATCATGCGCAAATACAAAATGGGGTGGCAGTCTGCCATGTTTGAGCCTATGACTAAAAACACGTCTGTGTGATCAAAGTCCTCATAGGAGCCGGGCGGTGCGTCTGAGCCGAGCGATAGCTTGTAGCCCGCCCCGGCGCTCGCCATACAAAGGCGTGAGTTAGATTCGATATTGTTGGTGCGCACAAAACCTTTGGCCAGTTTATTGACCAAGTACTGCGCTTCCGTGGACATTTGCCCTGATATGTAAAAAGACAATGCGTCAGGCCCGTGCTCATCCAAAATGTCCTTTAGGCGTTTTGCGGTGGCGGTAATGGCTTGATTCATCGGTGTTTTGACCGATTGCGCGTGGCGATATGGTCTTACAAAAGCCGCATCCATTCGTCCAGAATCGCGCAGTGCAAGAGCGCTTGTTTGGCCTTTGGTGCAGAGCCGGCCGACATTCGCGGGGTGATTTTTATCGCCGCTGACTTTCAAAATTCGGGTGCCGTCAGTTTCCAGCAACATGCCACAACCGACGCCGCAATAAGGGCATACGCTGGAGACGGTAGTAGTGGCCGCGGTTGCTGATGCGCTAGTGGGTATGGAGATCATAGTGGTAGAGAAAGCCTGAGCAATGAAACGGGAGTGATCTAGTGTTGTGTAGAATTAAGTAGAGCCATGTAGAGCCATGTAGAGCCATGTAGAGTTTTGCAAGCGCTATGCCAGCTGCGAACCGAAAAAGCATCTCGGCTGAAACTTGGCTGGTGTTTGGTTAAAGTTTGGTTGAAGTTTGGCTAGAGTTTGGTTGAAGTTCGGCTGAAAAGTATGGAAATGGACATTTATACGAAGGTTTTTGGTGATTAGCGAGTGATTTTTTCGGCGTTTTTTGCCGCAGTTTGCATCACGGCAAGCGGAGGTGTGGCCTAGTCAGCCATCAAGCGTGGCCAATTGTGTCTTTAATCAGTGCAACAGCCAATACTAGGGTGCGAAAAGGATAATAAATGGGGCAGTATAAAAAATTAATCAGACCCAAAATGACGATAAATTAGCAGCCGTATGCGCCAAACTAGTGCCAAATGATGTTTTTGATCCCCATCCCTAACAAACACAAAACACATTACACCTCAGCAATCGGCGTTGGGGCTAAATCCAACCCATATAAACGGTTTAGAAATTCGTTGAAACGTGCAGCGGCCTCGGCGCTTGCGTCGTTTGGGCTGATAAGCGAGTGGCTCATATTGCGCACGAGTTGTTGTGGCTCAATAAAGTTTGAAGCTTTATCAATAGTGGCAAGCAGGTCTCGCACAAAATTACCCAGTGGCAGTAGCTGTTCAAGGAGCGACCTTGACCCATTTGAGGCCTCGTTTTCAGCCGGCGCAAACGCTCGATAGGCCTTAGTCACTTGCTGGATGTCGACCTGCGCCAAATGCAGTGCATAACCCCCTATTTGTGTTTCGTCATAACCTAAGCTCAAGGCCTGATCAAAAGCATCGTCTAAATTGCCGGAGAAAAATTGCGTCGCAAGATCGTCTACTCGGCCGAGTAAATCATTAATGGCGTTCACTTCGTCCGCGTTTAAATCGCCAACGACGGCCCAGCTTGATGACTCGCCTGCGCTGTAGCTCGAGTTGTTGAAGCTGGTTGAAGTGCCGTCTCGGTAATGAACCCCTTGCGCAACGCTTAGACCCTCGCTGGAGCTAGCCGTAATGGTGACTTTATCGCCCTCCGCTGTTGTTAATTCAAAACTTAATTCGCTCGCTCGCGCATAATCGTAGCGGCCGTTGCCTTGGCTCTCTCTGTTGGCTGTCGTGAAAACATCAGGAAGGTTTAAGGCGGCATTTGCTGTAGCGATGGGCTTTGATGTCAAGGTGCGATTCACCAGCTGCAGCGCAGTTTGGTGTTTATCCTGAATATTTTCGGCGGCAGTCATCGGCTCTTTCGTGTTTTGCGGCGAAGCGTACTGGGCGCTGTTGGGTAGGCTGTTAGAGGCCCATGCAGCAACGGCGGGATTAACGAGCGATGAAATATACATAGAACACCTAGTCAGATTAGCCGTAGTTCCCGCATAAACCGTTACAGCACCGCAACGCGTGCGATTGCGTCAAGGTTGTTGGGCAATGACGGGCTGTGAAATAAAATAGCCGTACCTTAGTTGTCGGCCGCAAATTGAAAACCTACAAGATCTTTTGTGCTGATTTTGGCGGAGTGTTATAACAACTTAGCGCGAAAGCGCGGCTTTTTCATGTGCCGACTGTCAACCCTTTTATTGAATCCTCGTTAAAGTGGTAAGGGTTTAAAACCCTTACTCTCGGCAGTTGTTGTTAACCAGTGTTCATTTGGAGAATGTTATGAAAATCATTAATGTCGTTATGGTTCTGGCGTTAAGCCCTCTATTTGCATCAAGTACCTTTGCGCAAACGGCTGAAACTGAAGTCAATCGTAACGCCAATCAACAAGAGCGAATTCAGAATGGGCTTGAGTCAGGTGCGCTCAATGTGCGCGAAGCTGCAAGGCTGGAGAAAGCTCAGGCCCATGTCAGTAGCATGGAAGCTCGCGCGCTGAAAGATGGCGCTCTTACTGAAGCGGAAACAGCGCGGATTAAGGCCGCTCAAGATAAAACCAGTCAAGCGATTTATAACCAAAAGCACGATGCTCAAACGGGTAATCCAGATTCTCTCGCCTCAAAGCGTATGCAAGAAAATACGCAGCGTAATGCGAATCAGCAAAACCGAATTGAACAAGGTGTAAGTTCAGGTGAATTGACTGAGCGCGAAGCGGCAAGACTTGAAAAAGGTCAAGCGCATGTAGCGAACGTTCAAGCGCGCGCGGCGGCAGATGGTCATGTGGGTAAGCATGAGCAAGCAAAAATTCATGCACTTCAGGATAAGCAAAGCAGTAAGATTCGCAATCAAAAACACGACAAGCAAGAGAAATGATTTCTGCCTTTAAAGGCGCGTAAATTTGCGAATCACAAAAGTCTTAGTTGATGGGTTTTTTAATAAAGCGCACTATGCTCACGCTCAAACTTTAACGCTACCCAGGTTTACTAGCAGGACACAAATAAAGAATAGGGTTTGATTTAACACCGTATGAAGCATGGACGTATTTACGGCGCGTTTTACATTGAACTCTATTCTTTACAGAACTGGTTAGTATGTTTTGTACATGACCCATAATGAGGTGCTCTATGAAAAAATCATTTCCCACACTATCTTGGGCGCGAATTTTCGCGTTGGGCTTACTTGCCTTTACTCTGGCTGCTTGCGGTGGTTCCGATAAAAAATCGGAACCAGTTTCTGCCTCAAGTACCCCAAGCGCTGCCGCCAGCTCAGCTCCAACCAGCTCGGTTTCCTTAAGCAGTTCGGTTTCCTTAAACAGTTCAGCGATTCCCAGCAGCATAGCGGTGAGTAGCTCTGTGGCGTCGTCATCGTCGGCGCCCGCCTTGGTTGGCAATTTAGTGCAGGGCAAAGTACTTTTTGATTCTACCTGCGCAAGTTGTCATGGTGTTGCGGGTGCGGGAGGTAATGCGCTTGCAATTAATACGGGAAAAACCGCATTTGTTAAAAATAGTATGGATTACACACTAGCAGGCTACATCGCGAGATTTATGCCAAAAAGCAGCCCAGGTTCCTGTAATGACCAATGTGCGGCAGATATCGCGGC
>JAYWHF010000017.1:0-5353 GCA_043777855.1 Gammaproteobacteria bacterium
TAACTTGCGCGGTAATGTAGTAACGGTAATTGATACTCGGCATAGGTTTAATTTGCCAAGCGGCGATGTTACAGACAACACGCGTATTGTGATCATTGAAACCGATCGCCATGTGATCGGGATATTGGTGGATAGCGTTGCCGAAGTTGTTTACCTGCGGCAGTCAGAGATTGAAATGGCCCCCAATGTTGGCAATGAAGAAAGTGCCAAGTTTATCCAAGGTGTATGCCATAAGAATAATGAGCTACTTATTTTAATTGAATTGAATAAATTGTTAACCAGTGAAGAATGGTCAGATCTGGAGGAAATTTAGCAGCTATCGATGCCGAGGTTATGATGCTTTTCACCGCATTAACGAGATTGGAAATTGGGTTAATAGTGAGCCTCTTCTTGAGTGTTGTTGCGCTGGGCATTGCGCTCAAAAGTCTGTTGCGTACACACGGACAAGATTCGCAAATGGAGAAATTGTACCAGCGGTTGGCGCGTGAGCTCTCGGTGTCTTCTAGTGGTACGGTAGGCATGGGACAGCGCTTGTTATCGATTGAAAAACGTTTGCAAACCTCCCCACAAACTCCGCAAAAAATCGATTATTACAAAGATGACGATTTTCAGCCTTACTCTCAGGCGGCACAGTTATTCAAGTTAGGTTTGGATAGTGAAGAAGTTGCACGTCGCTGTGGTTTGTCGCGCGCCGAAGCATCACTCATTCAAATGATGCAAGTTAAGACCGACAATATTCAATAGTGAGCCATTGGTTAGCCGTTGACCAAAAGCACACACAAAATATTAACTCGAGGGGATGTCTATGACCAAACCCATAGTTCACCAAAACGCGCTGTATAGTTTGTTGCGCAGTGAAAATATTACTGAGTTTAATAAACGCAAAAAGGCGGGTGAAAATACCGCGGGTCAGTTGCGTGGAGGGGATTTTCGCGGCCTAGATTTGCGCACGCTAGAAGCTGATGGGCTCGATTTAAGCGACGCTTATTTTCGCTCCGCCGATTTGCGCGGAATTGATTTCCGCAATTGTAACTTAGAGGGTGCGAGTTTTTGTCAAGCGCATATTTCTGGGTGTTTTTTCCCTAAAAACCTATCCGCTGAAGAAATTCGCCTATCCGTTGACTTGGGAGTTAGGGTACGATACCTCACCTAAGAAAAGCGTTTTTTGTTGGGTGAATAGTGTTTTTCAACGCCTAGATTGGTAATCCAGTAAATGCGGTGAATGCAGTAAAGTACGGTTAAATTGCCTAGATAAAAAATAAACAAATAAACAAATAAAAATAAATTCTTGTAGAACCTCAGCTACATTCACTTTACTCGCGGCGCAATTGCGTGAAAAAACCGCGCTAAAAATTTACTAATTAAATTTCACTGAGGTACTTGATATGTTGTTTCGGAAAACGTTTGGCCTACTTTACGTGGTGGTCGCACTTGCTGCGTTGCCGCTAGCCGCGTTGGCAGAGAAGGCTAAAGTCTCAAATAGAGCTTCTACTCCAGCTCCGCAACCTTGGAAGAATCGTGTGCTTAGCGCTGATCAACGGGCTGATTTAGTATTGAAAGAAATGACGCAGGATGAAAAGCTCACCCTGGTTTTTGGTTACTTTGGCACTGATGCGCCGCACCTAAACTCCAAACGTCCCAAAGAATCGCTGGATTTCTCGGCAGGCTATATTTATGGAATTCCGCGCTTGGGTATACCCGCACAGTTTCAGACCGACGCTGGATTGGGGGTTGCCTGTCAAGGCGGTGCGGGTAACTTGCGTGAGCGCACGGGTTTGCCATCGGGCTTAAACACCGCTGCCAGCTGGGATTTGGAGCTAGCTTACAAAAGCGGCGCGATGATCGGCTCCGAAGCTCGCGCCTCTGGGTTTAATATTATGTTAGCGGGCGGCGTTAATTTAATGCGCGAACCACGTAATGGGCGCAATTTTGAATATGCGGGTGAAGACCCTTTGTTAGCAGGTCATATCGTTGGGCAACAAATAAAGGGCGTCCAATCAAACAATATTATCTCAACCTTAAAACACTTTGCGTTAAACGATCAAGATCAAGGCCGTATGGTGTTTAATGCGGTTATCGATGACGCGGCGGTGCGTATGTCGGACTTGCTCGCACTGCAAATCGCCGGTGAAGTCGGTGACCCAGGCTCGGTGATGTGTGCCTACAATCGTGTTAATGGTTTGTATGCCTGTGAGCATAAAGAGCTTTTAACTGGCCTATTAAAAGGTGACTGGGGCTTTAAGGGTTACGTTATGTCTGATTGGGGTGCCGTGCATAGCACAATACCTGCTGCAAACAGTGGCCTTGATCAACAATCTGCACACACCTTTGACAAATCACCGTATTTTTCATGGGCCTTAAAGGAAGCGGTTAATCAGGATTGGGTGCCTCAGGCTCGCCTTGATGATATGGTTCGCAGAATTTTATGGGCGATGTTTGATAAGGGGCTGTTTGACAACCCTGTTGCAGAAGGTGGGGCAATTGACTTTGCCGCCAATGCAAAGGTTACCCAAATGGGTTCCGAGCAGGGGATGGTCCTGTTGAAAAATTCAAAAAATATACTTCCACTTAGTAAAAGCTTGAAAAAAATTGCTGTGATTGGTTCTCATGCGGATGTGGGCGTACTTTCTGGTGGCGGTTCTTCAAAAGTTTATCCCATTGGCGGCATGGCCGTTAAGGGCCTTCAGCCTGAGTACTGGCCGGGTCCGGTTATCTATTTTCCGTCATCGCCTTTAAAGGCGATTCGCGCTCAATCGCCAGATGCAGAAGTGACTTACAACCATGGTGTCGATGTTAAAGCGGCCGTAAAGCTCGCCAAAGAATCGGATGTTGTGCTGGTGTTTGTTAATCAATGGCTCGGTGAAGACTTTGATGCACAGACACTTTCACTGCCCGATAATCAAGATGCGTTAGTGGCAGCAGTTGCAAAAGCTAATCCGCGTACCGTCGTTGTATTAGAGAACGGTGGCCCGGTATTAATGCCATGGTTAGACAAAGTAAGCGGGGTGCTGGAAGCTTGGTATCCGGGCACGAGCGGTGGCGAAGCGATTGCGCGCGTGCTGTTTGGTGAAGTTAATCCCTCTGGGCATCTACCAGCTACTTTTCCTGCCTCTGAAAAACAACTACCGCGCCCTATATTGGATGGTACGACGGATCCAAAAAACACTGACAAATTTGATGTTAATTATTTTGAAGGTGCGGCCGTTGGCTACAAATGGTATGAGCTTAAAAACCTGAAGCCGTTGTTTCCGTTTGGTTTTGGTTTGTCCTATACCGAATTTTCTTACAGCAACTTAACCAGCACTGTAAAAGACGGTACCGTACAGGTAAATTTCACCATCACCAACACGGGTAGCGTGAAAGGCAAAGACGTTGCACAGATTTACGTCTCGCCCGCAAAAGGTGGCTGGGAGGCGCCGAAGCGTTTGGCGGGTTGGGCCAAAGTTGAATTAAATCCGGGTGAAGCTAAAAGTGTTAGCGTCACTTTGCAGGAGCCACGGGTTTTTGGTATGTATCAGTCGGCTTCTAAAACGTGGAGTATCTCAGAAGGTGACTACCACATTATTCTCGCGCAGGATTCCGCCGATAAAAATGCCAGCCGAGTAACCGTTCAGTTAAAAGCAAGTACCTTGAATGTAGCTGGCAAGCCGCAAAAATAACCACAGTAAGGCGTTGAAAAAAGGCTGACTGAAAGAAGTTGGCCTTTTTTATTGCGGCGAACGAAATAAAAAATTTGACGGCGCGCTTACAAATTTTCAGTCAAGCGCCTACCGTTTTTCGGTTAAAAGTATCGGCAACCTAGGTGCAACTTTTAAAATGTCAGTGAAACCCCTTTTAAAATATTTTGTCAGCCCCGAAGCCAGTTGGTTGGTGTTACGGCACTTTCACATTGGCGCACAAGTTCTTGAGTTTATCGCCGCCAATGCGCCGGTTGAAGTGCATACATCGCCGTTAAAACCTCACACTTTTTTCGCCGTCAGAATATCTCACAAAGATTTTAAGAACTTAATCAATGCGTCTTTATCTGCCTGAGAGCGCGACGCGTAGTCTTTACGTGAGTTAGCCGCTTCACCGTCATGCCACATAATCGCATCCTGCAAGGTTTTGGCGCGACCGTCGTGCATATAAGCTTCGCGGAATCCGGCAACGCCGGCGGTCAGGCCTATTCCCCATAAAGGTGGTGTACGCCACTCATTGCCGGCGATGTCACCTTCCATAACGCTGTCGGCTAAACCTGGCCCCATGTCGTGGACTAGAAGGTCAGTATAGGGGTGAATTGTTTGGCTGCGCATTTCTGCTCGAGGGGCGAAGGGGCTCGTTTTAAGCTGCTCAGTGTGACAGGCGGCGCAGCCCACCTCTTTAAAAATGCTTTCTCCGCGCAATGCTTGGGCATCGTCGAGGTCGCGACGTGCAGGCATCCCGAGCAGTTCAATGTAAGCCGCCATTTGGTCAAGCTCGGTGTTACTGATCTCCGTGGGTTGAGTCATGGTGCAGCCGGTTTGGTTGGCACCGCAGTCCAAGGTGCGGAACATCTCCGTTGTCATGCCCATTTCATCTCTCAGTGCGGCCGCCGTTTGATGTTTGACAGAGGATGCGCCTGACTTCCAGCCAAAACGACCTAAACGAGTTTGGCCAGTTAATGGGTCAAGCACCAAGCGTGGGCGACCACTAATGCCTGCGCCGTTGTTTGCGGCCGCGATGGCCAGAATAGCTGACTCGGGTACAGCCTCTAACAAGCCTACGCCGACAAAGGGTGGGCTGTTACGGACCGAGAAAAGCGTGGGTTTTTCGCCGCTTCCGATAAAGCCGTAGACCGGTTTTTGTAGATTATTAAGAGTGCCATCAGCGTATTTTGGGGCTGCTTCAAAGCCGACTAACTGTGTTTGTAATTCGCCAGCCGCCGAACCACTCTGAGTGCTGAGGGGTTGCAGTGAGCCACCGTAAAGAGGGTGTTGGGCTCCACTGGCATTGCCAGCCACTTTGATGCCTTGGTTGGTGATCGTTTCATTCAAACCTTTTGGAATGGAGCGGCCATTATTGAAGTGGCAGCCAACACAGCTTTTACTGTAGAACAGTGGGCCTAATTTATTGGCTTGCGCTGTGAAGCGCTCGTTATTGTTCTTAGGAATCCCGTCTGCATTGAAGTCATGTGGTAAAAGCCCGGAGTGGGCTGCTCGCTCTGTATGAGAGCCCGTATCAAATTCTGTATGAACCAAGCGGCGCCCCAACATGAACAGCTGTGCGTTACCACCTTCCGTCAATCGGCTACCCGCGCCCATGTTCCCGGCCATGGACTTGAACATGCCCATAGGCTCATTGGAATATTGGTAGGGCAGGGTCATACGTCCACCCA
>JAYWHF010000018.1:0-15150 GCA_043777855.1 Gammaproteobacteria bacterium
TTAACGACCACGGAGGTTACAGAGCTGTCTGCCATTTATGAAATGGCCAAAAGTAAGGGGAATAGCCATTCAGAGAGCTTACGCCCTATGCTAAAAGCGCTTCTGTTATCGTCAAACTTTATTTACCGCCCCGAGGTCACTCGCGCAACAACGCCAACGCCACTCAATGCCTATGAAGTTGCTTCGCGTTTGTCGTATTTTTTGTGGAGCTCCATGCCGGACGGCCCCTTGTTTGCGTTGGCTGCAAACGGCACGATTCTTAATAAAGCAGTGCTGGAAACCGAAATAGAGCGAATGCTGAACGACAAAAAATCGGCAAGTTTGATTGAGAATTTTGCGGTGCAATGGCTGAAATTCGATAAGGTTTTAGAAGCAAGCCCAGACGTCAAGTTGTTTCCAGCGTTCAATGCGTCTTTGGTAGCAGCAATGCGCCAAGAGACACGTCTGTTTATGCAGGACATCTTTAAGAATAACTTGCCGGTTTCTAGTTTGTTTACCGCCGACTACACCTACCTCAATCAAGCGTTAGCGCAGCATTATGGTGTCGCGCCGGAGATAAAGGGTGCGGCGTTTCAACGCTACGTTTGGGCTTCTGGTGACGCACATCGCGGTATTATTGGTCAGGGCTCAATACTAACCGCCACATCGCATTCCACGACTACGTCTCCGGTATTGCGCGGCAAGTGGGTCTTAGAAAACCTACTTTGTGACGAGCCGCCACCTAAGCCGGCAAATGTTATCGATATTGCAAACGGGGGTGACCTGTCGAAGCTATCAACCCGCCAGCGGTTTGAGGCGCATAGCAAAAGCGGCAGTAGTTGTTTTGGCTGTCATCAAACGATGGACCCGATAGGTTTTGGGCTCGAAAACTTTAATCCCGTAGGGCAATTCCGCACCATGGATCGAACCTTTGCGGTGGATGCAACGGGTAAATTGCCCTCGGGTGAGGCGTTTAATGGTGCCTTGGAGCTTGGAAATATCCTCGCGCAGTCCTACCGTTTACCTATGTGTGCGACTAAGCATTTGATGACATTTGCCTTGGGGCGCGGGATAGAGGCTATGGGCTACGGTGCAGAAAAGCCAGACTATCCTCTGGTTTATGCGATATACCAAAAAACGGCGCCTGGTGGCCATAAAATCCGCGATATCATCAAAGAAATTGTACTTAGCGACATGTTTTTGAAGGCAGGGGGCACTGCACAATGAAAATTAAACAACTAAATCGTCGAGCATTTTTACGTGGCACCGGCGTTGCTATTGCGTTACCTATGTTGGAAGCAATGTTGCCGCGTTTCGCTGATGCGGCAGGTGTTACACCAACAAGATTACTCGCCTACTATGTACCTTGCGGCATTCACATGCAGTCGTGGAAACCTGCTGCTGTCGGTAGAAATGTCGC
Organism: Gammaproteobacteria bacterium; assembly: GCA_043777855.1. GTDB lineage: Bacteria > Pseudomonadota > Gammaproteobacteria > Pseudomonadales > Cellvibrionaceae > Cellvibrio. The sequence continues at coordinate 1,400 of JAYWHF010000018.1, forward strand.
TTTGTCAAAAACGTTAGCTCCTTTGGAGTCGGTCAAAAATAGTCTTATTGTCTTATCGGGTTTAGAGAATGTCCCTGCTCAGTCTGAGGGCGCGGGTGATCACGCTTCTGGCACTGGCTCATTCATAACGGCTACCCACGTAGTCAAGACTGAAGGTGCCGACATTCGGAATGGAATTTCGCTTGACCAAATGGTAGCGCAAAAAATCGGTAATCAAACTCGTCTGGCGTCGCTGGAGTTGGGGATGGACGGTGGCGGGTCGGCGGGTGGTTGCGACTCTGGCTACTCGTGCGCCTATGCGCGCAATATTTCGTGGTCTAGCCCTAAAACACCTATGCCTAAAATAACAAGCCCGCGTGCAGTGTTTGATCGCCTATTTGCGGGCAATAATGTATCTGAATCTGCGCTAGAAGCAGAGAAGCGCCGCTTGCTGGATAAGTCCATCCTAGATTATGTGTTAGCCGACGCACGAAAACTAAAGCTAAAACTGGGCGCAAACGACCGTAGTAAATTAGATGAGTATCTCACTAACATAGAAACGCTAGAGCAGAAATTAGCGGCTCCCGCTGCCGGAGGTGTTTGCACAGTGACAGCTCGTCCAGGCGATGATTCCGCTTACAACGTTACTCAGAAAGCCGAGCTAATGGCGGATTTGATGGTAACGGCATTTCAGTGCGACATTACCCGCGTACAGACATTTATGCTCGCGAATGCAGGCTCAGGTAGGACCTACAGTTTTATCGGTGTCGACGAAGATCATCACAGCTGTTCTCACCATCAGAACTTACAGAGCAACTATGACAAATTGGAAAAAATCAATTTGTGGGAGATGCAGCAATTTGCTTATCTTCTTAAAAAATTACAGGCCACAAGTGATATTAATGGAAAGTCGTTACTTGAAAGCTCAGCCGTATTTTTCTCAAGCGAAATATCGGATGGCAATCGGCACAATCATGATGATTTACCTGTGCTATTAGCGGGTAGCGCCAATGGTTATTTCGACACGGGCCGCCACGTAAATTACAGCTCTAAAAAGCCAATTGCGAATTTGTTTATGTCAATGCTGGATGCTCTAGGGGCGCCTATTAATCAGTTTGGTGACAGTACAGGAATGTTGAACGATTTGAAAAAGGTGTAGTTTTTTCAACGGTTGTTGCGCTTATCTCAGCGTAACAAGCGATGTGAGTGCTCGCCTCTTAATGCCTGTCTGTTGATATTTAGTTTTTTCTTGGCTCATCAGTTCTGATAAAAATCAGGCTTAACTCGGTGAGCCGGCACAACGCTGAAGGTTGCTGCCTCAGCCAAAAGTACTTTACTGCAAAAATTCCTTACCTATTTAAATACCTTTCTGAAATACTATTCTACGTTGTTGGCCGAGCCAGTCTGCCGTTCTATTTTTCTAAATATTGTGAGTTTAATCAGGATGCAAAAAATTGTTATTGCTACCGGCAATGCTGGAAAGCTACGTGAATTTCAACAGTTACTTTTAGGGAATGGTTTTGATGTAAGACCACAGTCGGAATTTTTTCTGACCAGTGCCGAAGAAACTGGTACTACTTTTGTGGAGAATGCAATTATAAAAGCGCGATTCGCCTGCATTCAAACGGGGCTGCCTGCAATAGCAGATGATTCCGGCATTGAAGTGGATGCCTTAAATGGCCGCCCGGGGGTTTATTCAGCGCGATATGCTGGCGTCAATGCAAGCGATGCTGAGAATAACAACAAGCTGTTAGACGAATTGGCCGGGGTTCCTACAGAACAGCGTTCTGCGCGTTATCATGCGGTGCTGGCTTACATGCGTCACGCGGAAGATCCGACACCAATTTTGTGTCACGGAACCTGGGAGGGAATGATTATTTTTAATCCTCGTGGCGATAATGGTTTTGGTTATGATCCCTTATTTTTTTTACCTTCCTACAATTGCACAGCGGCGGAATTAAATGGCCGAGAAAAAAACCGCGTTAGTCATCGTGGCAAAGCGATGGCGGAGTTGTTGCAACGATTAAGTTAGCAATAGTCTGTGTATTTCTGATTAGCAGTAATGGGTATTTTTCATGACGTTGATTTTACCGCCGCTCGCGCTTTATATTCATATTCCTTGGTGTATTCGCAAGTGCCCCTATTGCGATTTTAATTCTCATCAAGCGAGTGACGACATTCCAGAAGCAGAATATATCGCTGCGCTCATTTTTGATTTGGAGCAAGACGCCTGCTTAGCGCAGGGGCGCAAACTCACGAGCATTTTTTTTGGCGGTGGCACGCCGAGCATGCTTTCTGCTAGCGCCATATCGCAAGTGTTAACCGCGGCTGAAACGATTATCGGTTTTGAATCAGATATTGAAATCACACTGGAAGCAAATCCGGGCACATTCGAGCAAGAAAAGTTTTCCGGATTTCGTTTAGCTGGAGTGAATCGTATATCCATCGGAATTCAAAGTTTTAATGATGTGCAGTTAAAGGCGCTCGGCCGCGTGCATGGCCGCCACGAGGCGTTAACCGCGGTGGCTGTTGCACGCAACGCGGGTTTCGATAATATTAATTTAGATTTAATGCACGGCTTGCCTGCACAATCAGCGCAGGCTGCTCAGGTAGATTTAGCGCAGGCGATTGCATTAAATCCAGAACATATTTCATGGTATCAACTCACGATTGAGCAAAATACGGCATTTTATTCAGCACCACCGCTATTGCCTGAAGATGACGTGTTGGCCGACATCCAAGACGCCGGGCACTTGTTGCTCGCGCAGGCAGGCTATGTGCAATATGAAATATCAGCTTATGCAAAAAATAATAAAAACGCGCGTCACAATATTAACTATTGGCAGTTTGGGGATTATTTGGGTATTGGTGCTGGCGCTCATGGCAAGATTACGCAGATTGAACAGTCACGCATTATGAGGCTTTGGAAAACTCGGCTACCTAAACATTATATGGCGAGTGCTCAGAGTAGTAGAATTTCTACCAATCTGTCTGGGCATCAAAATGTGTTCGGGAGTGGTAGTGATGTTCTTACACAGAAGGCGTTGCCGTTAGAGTTTTTAATGAATGTGTTACGGTTGAATCATGGAGCGCCGATTCAATTGTTAGCAGAGCGAACAGGTCTAAGCCTTGCTGCGCTTGAACCGCAATGGCAGGCATTAACGCAGAAGTGCTTGGTGGAATGTAAGGATGGTTTTTTACGAACTTCGCCATTAGGGCAGCGATTTTTAAATCAGGTGTTAGCGGTTTATGCTGGAGTTAGTAAATAAGGGGCGTTGTTTAAGGTGTTGTTTAGGTCGGTGTTTAAGTCAAGTTTTTGGGCCAAGCTTTGGCTTAGGTTGGTTGCTTTCTGGCGAGCGTTAAAATAAATAAAGACGTCGCTGCGAGAACAATAGATGGGCCCGCCGGACTGTCCCAGTGATAGGACGCGAATAACCCGAGGCCCACGGCTAGGCTACCGATTCCGCTGGCGACAATCGCCATGGTTTCAGGTGTATGGGTTAAGCGTCGGCTTGCCGCCGCGGGAATAATGAGGAGCGCAGTGATTAGCAGTACACCAACCACTTTCATTGCTATAGCAATAACAAGAGCCATTAATAACATGAGTGCAGTTCGCACTTTTGTTACTGGAATACCTTCGACCTTAGCGAGATCCTCATGAACGGTAATGGCGAGTAGCGGGCGCCATAAATAGATTAATGCCGAGATTACCGCAACAGAAATCAGCCAAATAGTGACGACATCCAGCCAGTTCACCGACAGTATGTCACCGAATAAGTAAGCAAGTAGATCAATGCGGGTTCCGCTCAGCATGCTTACACACACAAGCCCAAGCGCAAGTGTGGAGTGCGACAGAATGCCGAGGAGCGTGTCGGTCGCCAAGAAGCGGTTGTTTTGTAAGGCAACGAGTATCAGGGCTAATAACAAACAACCGAGCGTGACGGCGACGTTGAGATTAATGTCTAGAAGTAGACCGAAAGTGATCCCAAGCAGCGCAGAATGTGCAAGCGTGTCGCCAAAGTATGCCATGCGTCGCCAGACCGCAAAAGAACCTAAGGGGCCAGCAACTAAGGCAACGGCAATGCCAACCAGTAATGCGTTTAGTAAAAAGTCAGGCATGATGTTGGTGCTCACAAGCGTCGGTGCAGCCGACTCCTCCTTTGACAACATTTCCATGCGCATCGTGTTGGTGATCATGGTGGTGGGTGTAGAGCGCTACCTGTGGCTGGTGGCCTCTACCATTTTCGTTAAAGCTTGCACCAAAGAGAGATAAATAAGCCGGGTCATTGGTAACTTGCGCAGGATGGCCTTGACAGCAGACATGTTGGTTTAGGCAGATGACCGTATCTGTCGTAGCCATTACCAAATGCAAGTCGTGTGAGACTAAAAGAACTCCACAGTTGCGCGTTTTGCGAATATCGTTGATCAGTGCGTAAAGTGCTGCTTGGCCACTGATATCAACCCCCTGAACCGGTTCATCGAGCACTAAAAGCTGTGGGTCGCGTAACAGCGCGCGCGCCAACAGTACTCGTTGAGTTTCCCCTCCGGAAAGCAGTTGCATGGGGGTACTTGTGAGGTTTTCTATGCCGGTGAGTTGTAAAGCCTCGTCTAGGTCGATGCGCGGATTTCCGCCTAAGGTTAAAAATCGCGCGACAGAAAGTGGCAGGCTCGCGTCTAGGTTTAGCTTTTGCGGCATGTAGCCAATCCTTAAGTTTTTATCCCGGGTGATTGTGCCGTCGTCAATTTTTATGAGCCCCAATACGCTGCGCACTAATGTGGTTTTTCCGGCACCGTTTGGGCCTATAAGGGTAACTATTTTGCCTGGGTCGACCCGTAAGTCGGCCTTTTTCAAAAGGTATCGGCCATTTCGTACAACACTCACGGAGTGGGCATTGATTAAAGGCCGTAGATCGCTCGGCGTCGCATTATCTTTCGTTGATTCCTGAGCTGCTATCATTTTATTCTCATGGCGGACGCCCAAAAAGCGGCATAATACCGAGGTGCTTGAGCCGAGCTCGGTGGGTGAAGTGGTTACACTATAGCTGCTGTCAAAGCGCTTTCAAACCTAGGCTTTCAAAGACACGTTTTTGAAGATCGTTTTTTGTTCTGAGGAAGATTAATGAGAATTTTTTTGTTGCGCATGCTGGCATTTATTCTGGTGGCTGCCACCGATTTGACTCACGCGAAGGTCTTGGTTTTATCGAGCATAAAGCCCTTGACGTTGATTGCTCAAGAAATAGTTGGTGACAGCGGTAGTGTTGACACTCTTTTGCCAGTTACGGCATCGCCCCATGATTACCCACTCAAAGCGTCTGACCATTCGCGTTTGCAAAAAGCGGATATTGTTCTTTGGGTTGGCCCCGAATTAGAGAGCTTTCTACAAAAACCTTTGGGCAGTTTGCCTAGCGCTCGGCTAATTAGTGGTTATGGCTTGGCAGGATTGTATTGGCCGGCTGAGGAGGTGGGTCATGATCATCACCATGAGCGCGACCCGCACCTATGGTTGGACCCCCGCAATGCGATCGTCGTGGCGCGTCGTTTAAGCGAAAAACTCATTGAAATTGATGTTGCCCACAAACAAAACTACTCATCCAACCTGCAAGTGTTTGTTAAAAAGATGGAGGCTCTGGACGCAAAAATAGCCATAAAGTTGAGGCCGTTTGCTGGAATTGGGTTTGCGGTTTACCACGAAGGCTACCGTCATTTTGTCGGTCGCTATGGTTTGCGCCAATTAGACTACGTGACCTTTACGCCGGAACAGCAGCCCGGCGCCAAGCATCTTCAGTCACTTCGAGAGGTTCTGCGAAGCGACGGAGTTTGTCTCTTTTTAGAACCCTACTTTGAGCCGCCATCAGTGCGTAATCTGGCGAAAGAACTTAATTTGCACCTAGGCATTTTGGATGCGCTGGGCACCCAAAATGTCACTAGTTATCAAGAGCTTTTGGAGCGTATGGCTGACGCCTTCTCAACCTGCCTGGCGAATCGGCCTGCTTAGTGGCGCCATATCTGGTTCTCTTATTTTGATGCCTTTAAGTGCTAAAGCATCAATTTGACGTTTATTAAGCTCCATCACAAAGCTGTCGTAGCAGCTTTTTATGCTGTCCTCGGAAGTTTGTACTGCATCGCGAAGTAAATCTAAAATGCCTTCCTGCGTGGCGAGCTTATGTCTTACACCGGTGAGGCGGTAGTACTGACTGCCTAACTGCTGCAAGCGAAAGATCGCCGATTGAGAAAAAATGAGTGTGTTCACAAAAAACTCCTTCGACATTAAGCATCATGCTGAAATTAGTTGGCTACAAACTCATTTGCAGCCTGCAGAGTCTAGGTCAGGCATTAAAAGTTGGTGTCGGAATGAGCGCCATTATTTTTTAATGCTTGGAATTGTGACGGGCGTAAAAAAAGGCTCCGGGTTGCCATAACTAGTCGCTATAAACAACGCCGCGGAGCCAATGCAGGGTAAAGCTCGAGGGTAATGAGATAACATGGGCACCAGCAATGAGGTTGCAGTACCTTGCTGCCAGCTCCGCGTTTAAGCTGGCAGAAAAAATGAGCGTGAGGAGACCTCATGGTTTGGCAAGGAGATCTCATAAAAAAGTAAACGCTGCGATCGGTGAAAGGGCCAAGGATAAAGCCTGACGAGCTTTCAGAATCGCTTTTGAGGCGGCATCAATAACTGTTTTTGTGTTGCTGCAGTAATGAGCTTGCCTCAAAAATATACAGAAAACTTAAAACTTAGCGTTTACGGCTTTTTCTTCATTGGCTAATGCCGGTAGCTCTTGCGCGATTTTTGCGCTTAACAATTCACTAACAGCTTTCACTTCTTTGTCCAAAAACGCGCCTAACTCTGCAATGTCAATGTTTTGTAAATTGACGGAAGCCTTGTTATCGCTTAACGCTAAGGTTGTTTTTGACTCAGCATTTGTTTGCACTTCATCGGCGAACACTGGGGCGGCAAGTAGTAAAGCCACAATAACTAAGGATAAATTTTTCATTACGAGCACCTTTTTGAGGGGGGTTGGTTTAAAAGGTAATTGTGTTACCTTATGTTACTCATGGTAACACAACTTCCTGCGATGCCTAGTGTTAATTTAAATGTATTTAGATATGAGTTTATATTTGTTATGAATATCAGCAATTTAAGCGACTATCTGGTTTTGTGGATCGCGTCACACTTTGTGTTTTTGGGTAACACATATTAAATTTTTGTTACGGTCAGTTTACCTTAGTGTTATGGGTTGTGGCCTTTCGCTCTCATCTGCTTTGTTCTTTGGTGTATTCTGCGCGGCCCAAAGTTACTTCTATTGGTCACTGACAATTGGTCATTGATAATTCGCGCGAGTTTTCGTTATGGCTTTGCATCCAGCTGCTGCTCCCCTCAAAGCTCCTTTGATTTTGGTCGACGGCTCATCCTATCTCTACCGTGCCTATCATGCGCTGCCACCTATGACCAACAGCAAGGGGCAGCCAACAGGCGCGGTCAAGGGCGTCATAAACATGCTGCGACGTTTAGTTAAGGATTATCCGGGTAGCCCAGTCGCGGTAGTTTTTGATGCGAAAGGTAAAACGTTTCGCGATGAGATGTTCGCTGAATACAAGGCTCACCGGCCTGCTATGCCCGATGATTTACGCCCACAAGTGCAGCCGATTCACGACATAGTGAAGGCCATGGGCTTGCCACTTTTAGTGGTTGATGGCGTTGAGGCTGACGATGTTATTGGTACCTTGGCATGTCAGGCCGCTGAGTTAAAAATAGATGTGATTATTTCAACGGGCGATAAAGACATGGCGCAGCTCGTCAATGAACACGTGAGTCTGGTTAATACCATGACGGATAGTTTTTTGGATGTCCAAGGCGTTGTCGCTAAGTACGGATTTGGTCCGGAGCTTATGGTCGATTACCTAGCGCTTATGGGCGATAAGTCTGACAATATTCCAGGTGTTGCCGGTGTTGGCGAAAAAACGGCGTTAGGTTTGATTCAAGGTTTGGGAGGTTTGGATTCTATTTACGCGAACCTAGAAGCAGTGCGAGCGTTAGAATTTCGCGGCGCAAAAACAATGCCTGAAAAACTTGTTGAGCATCGCGAAATGGCTTATTTATCTTATCGGTTAGCGACCATCAAAACTGATGTGGGGTTGGATTTAACGCCCGATAAGATTTTCGTTGCCAACCCAGATAATAATCGGTTGCGTGAATTATTCGAGCACTTAGAATTCAAAAGTTGGGTGTTGGATTTGGCAGCAATTCCTGTAGCTGTGGACGCCAAAGGCGACGAAAAAATTGTAGTCGACGCGCAGGATTTAGCATACTTAGCTTTTGAAGCTGGAGCGCTTGAATTGGCTTCGACGGTGGTTGAGAAAAATTACACCATCATTCTAGAAGAATCGATATTGAGTGAATGGTTAGTGAGGCTCGAGCGAGCTGATGTTTTTGCCTTTGATACTGAAACCACCAGTTTAAATGTGATGGATGCGCGCATTGTAGGAGTCAGTATTGCGATTGATGCAGGCGTTGCTGCCTATGTTCCTTGCGGCCATGATTATATGGGTGCGCCACAACAATTATCCATTGACTATGTTTTGCGTCAGTTTAAGTCTTTGTTGGAAAATCCGCTTAAGCTCAAGATTGGTCAAAATATTAAATACGACCGCAGTGTTTTGTTAAATCATGGTATTGAGCTAAGGGGGATTGCGTTTGATACCATGCTTGAATCTTATGTTCTTAACTCCATCGCCACTCGTCATAATATGGACGCGCTCGCGTTGAAATATCTCGATTACACAACGGTTAGTTTTGCAGATTTAGCGGGCAAGGGTGCGAAACAACTTACGTTTAATCAGCTCGACGTTGCGCAGGCTGGACACTATGCCGCTGAAGATGCTGACATCACTTTGCGTTTACATCAATTTTTTTGGCCGCAGTTGCAGCAATTGCTCGGACAAAAAAATATTTTTGAAAGTGTGGAAATGCCATTGGTTTCTGTGCTGTCTCGAATAGAGCGTAACGGGGCTTTAGTTGATGCGAAATTACTTGGACAGCAAAGCATTGAATTGGGCGAGCGGCTCATTAAAATTGAACGCAGTGCTTATGAAATTGCAGGCAAGGAGTTTAATCTCAGCTCGCCTAAACAATTGGGCGAAATTTTATTTGAGCAACAAAAGTTACCTATTATTAAAAAAACACCTACGGGCGCACCCTCCACGGCTGAAGAAGTTTTGCAAGAATTAGCGCTCGATTACCCGTTACCGAAAGTGCTCATGGAATATCGTGGTCTTGCTAAGCTGAAGTCGACCTACACTGATAAGCTTCCTCAAATGATTAACCCACGAACGGGGCGTATTCACACGAGTTACCATCAGGCTGTAGCGGCTACGGGCCGCTTATCTTCACAGGACCCAAATTTACAAAATATCCCGATAAAAACGGCCGAAGGTCGGCGTATTCGTCAAGCGTTTATTGCGCCTACGGGTTACAAATTAGTGGCTGCAGATTATTCACAAATTGAGCTGCGGATAATGGCACATCTTTCGGGCGATGTGGGTTTGTTGGATGCGTTTGCGCAGGGTTTAGATGTGCATCGGGCCACTGCCGCTGAGGTGTTTGGCGTGCCATTAGCCGCGGTGTCGAACGAGATGCGGCGCAGCGCCAAAGCAATTAACTTTGGTTTGATTTACGGTATGTCCGCGTTCGGCCTTGCAAAACAATTACATCTTGGGCGCAACGAGGCTCAGCAATATATAGATCGTTATTTTGAGCGCTATCCAGGCGTGCAGCGTTACATGAACGAAATTCGCGCTCAAGCACATGAGCAAGGCTACGTTGAAACTCTATTTGGCCGCCGCCTTTATCTGCCCGACATCAATGCTAAAAATAAAAATATGCAGATGGGCGCCGAGCGCACGGCTATCAACGCACCTATGCAAGGTACCGCGGCTGATATCATTAAAAAAGCGATGATCATTGTGGACGACTGGTTAGTGACTAGCAGGCTCGATGCAAAAATGATTATGCAAGTGCATGATGAATTGGTATTGGAGGTCGTGGCGGATCAAGTCGACACTGTGTGTGAGGGATTAATCTTACGAATGTCTGCTGCGGCGAATTTAAAAGTCCCGCTCTTGGTAGAAGCGGGTGTTGGTAATAATTGGGATGAGGCGCATTAGCGGCGAACGCTAAATTTTTAGCTCCGCAAACTGATAATGGGCCAATCTCTCTTCTTCGCAATAGCAGCTAATGTTTCATCGGGATCAACCGCGACTGGATTTGTAACTAGCTCTAAGAGCGGTAAGTCATTAATAGAATCACTGTAGAAATGCGCGTCGTCCAGATTGTGTTCGGGATTGCTCAGCCATTCGTGTAAGCGAGTCACTTTTCCACTTTGAAAGCAGGGCGTACCTTTGCATTTGCCGGTGTAGCGGCCGTCGATTATTTCAGGGTCTGTTGCCAGTATCTCATCCACGCCTAGCCGCACAGCGATGGGGCGAGTAACGAAGCTGTTAGTGGCAGTAATGATAAGTAAATAGTCGCCGCGCTCGCGATGTTTTTGCAGGAGCGCGAGAGCTTTGGGTTGCATCATGGGCTCAATGTAGGCTTGCATAAATTCTGCGTGAAGTACGGCTAGCTCATCGGGCGTGTGACGAGTGAGTACCGCCAGTGAAAAATGCAGGAACGCGTAAATATCCAAAGTGCCAGCTTTATAGTCCTGATAAAAACGTTCGTTAGCTTCACGATATTCATCGCCGTCGACTAATTTTTTTTCGGCAAGAAATTCTCCCCAGCTATAATCGCTATCACCGGCAAGGAGGGTGTTATCAAGATCAAAAATAGCGAGGCTCACGGTTTACCTTTCAGTTTGTTAAGGCGCTTTCAGCTCAAGTTTGTTAAGGCGCGTTCAGCGTAAGTTGGTCATGTTGCAGGATAGCGGCTTGGCCTAAGTTGCTCAAGATTTATATTCAACCTCGGTATTGCAAGAGCGCTAAAAGATAGGTTGGCGGATTAGAAAAATTTAAAACTATTTTTCTAATCACACAATTATTTCGCGCTGTACATCCCCTTCTTCAACAGTGGGGAGATGATTAACATAAATACACCAAAGCCAATTCCGATCCACATTAAGTATTCGAACAATGCCGTGTAGCTAGCGAGCATTTCCAAAGGCGAACTGCCGCCGGCTGTTGTGTCTATGGCCGCTAATTTCGATAAGCGGAAGGCTACTGTTTCAGATAAAGCAGTAGCGACGAACCAAGTGCCCATACTCACGCCGACGACTCGGGGTAAAGATAGGGTGGAAACGGCTGAAAGCCCAATCGGGGAAATGCAAAGCTCTGCCGTGCTGTGAAATAAATTGGCTAACACTAACCAGATTGCTGCAACTTTGCCGGAGGAGTCAGGAAATTTCGCGCCTAAAACGAGTGCTCCAAAGCCAAGACCCACTTGAATTGTACCTATCGCAAATTTAAGCGCGGTGTTGGGGTTTAAATTGCGTTTGTTTAGCCACGGCCAAAGTAAGGCAAATGGAATAGCAAGAAGAACTATGAAGCCTGCATTGAGTGCAGCGAATTGGCTGGCGAGAACTGTAAATCCATTGATCTCCCGGTCGACAACGCGGTCTGCATAGAGTGTCATTGAGCCGGCGGACTGCTCGAAGAGGGACCAAAACACAATGGACGATACCACTAATGCCATAAGTACCACGGTGCGCGAAAATTCTGGAGACCAGTAGGCTTTGTACCCGTAACCAATGAAAGCGAGGAAGGATAAAATGGTTCCGTACAATATGAATTCAGTCGTTGTCTCCGAAAGTACAATAACGTGATTCTGCGTGAGAATAGCGCCGAGGCCAATAAGAAAAGTGAGTGCAGAAAATATAAAAACGGGCTTGGTGTGATGGGTGGCTTTTTTATGAAGCATTGAATAAGCGATGATGCAAATAATACCGACTAAAAGAAAAATATTTTGCGTGATGTGAACAACGGGTTCGCTTTGTACTAAAAACCACAGAACGGCGATAGCGGGAAAGGTGGCTAAGTAAATCATGTGTTCGCGGCTAAAACCGGCGAACATTTTTTCTCGAAGCAGGCTAGGGTTTGGTGCTTCCGCAAAACCTTTTAAATATTTTTGCCCGTAGCTAAACGTAGCCATGCCAATGAGCATGCCAATCCCCGCAAGACCGAATCCGTACTTCCAACCATAGGTTTCGCCGAGCCAGCCGCAGGCTAATATCGCAATCACTGATCCAAGATTAATGCCCATGTAAAAGATGGTAAAGCCTGAGTCGCGTCGGGGATCATTTTCTGGATAAAGTTTGCCGACTATGACGGATATGTTGGGCTTCAAAAACCCTACGCCGGCAACTATAAAGGCGAGGGCTAAATAGAATACTTTTAGGGCGCCCTCGTCCTGCAGTGTAATGGCTTTGGAAAGTGTTGTGCCAGCACTCACTATTGCACCGTCGGGGAGAACAAGATTTTGTGTTAGCTGTGTACCTGCGGCATAGCTTACAGCCTCGAAGCCTTCCACAGTCATGAGCGAGTGGCCAATCACGAGCAACAAGCCGCCGAACATAACGGCTTTTCGCGCACCCAAATAACGGTCTGCGATGAGCCCACCGATAACGGGTAGTGCGTACACTAAACCCGCGTAAGCGCCCAAGACATCCAGCCCTTTTCCGTCGCTAAACAAGTGATGTTTGGTGAGATAAAGTAACAGCAAATATTTCATTCCGTAAAATGAGAAGCGCTCCCACATCTCCGTTGTGAAGCAAACATAGAGCCCCTTGGGGTGACCTAAAAAATTGTCTGATGCAGATGATATTTTCATATTTTCTTACGCGTCGAGAAGAGTCTGCTTTTGGGCTAAATTTGCTCGCGAGCGCATTGATCGCTGCGAATCGTTGTCTGCCGTGGCAGTTCAGTATTAGGCTAGGTATGGGTCAAGGCGATTAATCGCTAACAAAAAAGGCGTGTAAAGCGCAAACGTTTTGTTGATAATTTATGTGTTGTAAACCTTAGTAATGCACCAAAAAACCGCGACTTAAAAACTGTCCGCTTCAGCGACTTGTTAGCGCTTTTTACTCTTGTAGGTCTGAAACCTCTTCCCATTCGTTCTCAAAACCTGACCGTTCAAGATAGCCTGAAAAGGAATACATTAATTTCTCATTCCAAAATTCAGCTCCTTCGGCCCATGGTAAAATTACTTTATTATTGTGGTCTTCTATGGATTTATTTACCATGCTCCAAAAGAAAACACTTAAATGCCTTGCTTCCTCTGCGCTTTTAACGACGCCAGATTCTAAAATCGATAGCGCAGCTTTGTCATTTAGCTTTTTAGCATAAAATTTCGCAAATTCAATTTCTTCAGAAAACTTATATTCAATGTTCATTTTTATTTACACCCTCTTATAACTGTCATTTGACGGGCTACAATTTTTAACTTTTTTATTAATGTTAAAAGTAACATGGGTTCTGTAACGGTTAAAAAATAATGTCCATTTTTCCCTCTGTCTGCAACAAACTTTAGCCCACATGGTGTGTCAGGCCGCTCCATTACCCAGTGTATGTCTATTTGAGATCCTGCATTCCACTTTCCTTTTAAGCGATAAACGTCTTTAAGGTTTTTATAAGTAGATGAAAATGAGAGGCCTATTTGATCATGCGGTAATACCCAATCTTTATTTTCAGAAAAGAACCAATCACCATCTCTAACTCCTCGATAAAGAGTTTCTCGCTCTCCAATATCTCGTTTCCGATATAATGTTGGATGGCTATGCTTTCTG
>JAYWHF010000019.1:0-5333 GCA_043777855.1 Gammaproteobacteria bacterium
CGGTTTCAGCCCGAAGGTGCTTGGCTGGTGTTGATGATGACGGCAATTGTAGCGACGGCCGATATTGGAGGATATTTTGCGGGGCGGCGGTTTGGCAAACGCAAATTGGCCCCTGCCGTTAGCCCGGGTAAAACCCTCGAAGGTTTTGTGGGTGGGTTGCTGAGTAACATCGTACTTGCGTTTCTAATAGCTTGTTTTAGCGATATTGGGATTTGGTTGTTGCTCGCGATTGTAGTGCCCACCAGTTTGTTTTCAGTGTTAGGTGATTTATTGGAGAGTATGGTCAAGCGGCATGCTGATGTTAAAGACAGCGGAAATATTTTACCCGGGCATGGCGGTATTTTAGACCGAGTTGATAGCATCACCGCTGCAGCCCCTGTGTTTGCGCTCGCCCTTATCGCGAGCGGATGGATTAGCTCATGAACCCAAGAACCCTTCAGAGGATTACCGTGCTGGGTGCAACCGGCTCAATTGGGATAAGCACCTTGGATGTGTTGTCTCGCTATCCAGAGCGTTATTCCGTATTTGCCCTGACGGCGGACAGCAAATGGCAACTCTTAGCGCTGCAGTGTTTGGAGCATCACCCGCGCTATGCGGTGATAAACAATGAAAATAGTGCGAATCTTTTAATTAAGGAGTTGCGTCAAAACGGTTGTGAAACGGAGGTGCTAGTCGGCACGGAAGCGCTTGCTCAAGTAGCGGCGCATGCCGATACAGACGTGATAATGGCCGCGATAGTGGGCGCTGCCGGTCTCTTGCCTACCTTGGCGGGAGTCAACGCCGGTAAAAAAGTGTTATTGGCGAACAAGGAAGCGCTCGTTATGGCCGGTAGTTTATTCATTCGCGCGGTCGCTGATAACAAGGCTGTCTTATTGCCGATTGATAGCGAACATAACGCTATTTTTCAGTGTCTACCTAATCATCGTGCTGATTATCTGGCGCAGGGTCTTGGCACCTGCGGGGTGCGAAAAATTTTACTGACCGGGTCTGGCGGGCCTTTTCGTGCAACGCCCTTGGCGGATCTAAGGAATGTTACCCCAGAGCAAGCTTGTGCCCATCCCAATTGGAGCATGGGCCGAAAAATATCAGTAGATTCGGCGACTATGTTAAACAAGGGCCTTGAACTTATCGAGGCGTGCTATCTCTTCAATGCCCAGCCGGCACAAGTGCAAGTCGTTATTCATCCGCAAAGTGTTATACATTCCATGGTTGAGTTTTTAGATGGCTCGATACTGGCACAGCTGGGTAATCCAGACATGCGTACCCCTATTGCACATGCCTTAGCTTGGCCCGATCGTATCGAATCTGGTGTGGCCAGCTTGGATATTATTGCTACTGCACGATTGGATTTTTCGGCACCGGATTATGCGCGTTTTCCCTGCCTCGAATTGGCATTGCAGGCCGCAAAACGGTCGGCTAGCGCCCCCACCATTTTGAATGCAGCTAATGAAATCGCTGTTGCTGCGTTTCTAGCGTGTAAAATTCGTTTTGATCAAATTGCGTACATTATTGATGATGTTTTGCAGCGTCAAGACGTTATTGAACCAGAGTCTATCGAGCAGGTCATAGCCATCGATCAAGCGGCACGCCGCTCGGCTCAGTCTGTAATCCAAGACCTATAGGTGCAAATATGGAATTGATACGCGAAATCTTATCGTTTTTGGTCGCCATAATTATTTTGATTGCGGTTCATGAGTTTGGGCATTTCTATGTGGCGCGCCGCTGCGGTGTTCATGTACTGCGTTTTTCTCTAGGCTTTGGGAAAGTTCTTTGGCGGCGGATCGATCGCTTTGGCACCGAGTACACTCTTTGCGCCTTGCCTTTTGGTGGCTACGTTAAGATGCTTGATGAGCGTGAAGGTGACGTGCCCATTGAACAGCTTCCGTACACCTTTAATAGCAAGACAATTAGCCAGCGCATGGCGATTTTTAGCGCTGGGCCAATTGCCAATTTCTTACTGGCGATCGTTTTATTGTGGGCACTTTTGATTCAAGGCGAGCGGGGCCTTATCCCAATTATTGGTGCAATCATTCCGGGCTCGATCGCTGCAAAAGCCGGCTTAGAGTCAGGCCAAGAAATAATGGCGATTGACGGAATTGAAACACCAACTCAGCAAGCCGTAGAAAAACAGCTCATCAGGCGCCTAGGTGAATCAGGAAAAATTAATTTTAGCGTTCGTTACCCTAATTCAACCTTGCAATATGATGCGCAGCTTGTGCTAGACGAGTGGATGCAAGGCGTTAAAGACCCAGATCCCCTTGCTGGTTTGGGCTTGGAAATTTCCTATCCTCTGCAACCAATTGCGGGTGAGATTCAAGCGGCAAGCGTTGCTGAGCGAGCTGGATTCAAAGCTGGCGATAAGATTCTTCAGGTTGATGAAAAGGTTATATCGGATTGGCGTGAGTGGGTAAATTATGTTCGCGCGCATCCCAATCAAACGATCAGTGTTTCAGTTGAACGAACTGCTTTGGCGTCTAACGGGGCATCAAGCAGCAATAGCTTACGTTTAGCCATCACGCCGGAATCTTTTATAGAACAAGGTGTCTCTTATGGGCGCGTTGGCATGGGGTTGCAAATGCAAGCGCCACCAAAACATTTGTTTAGGTATTATGAATATTCGGTTGGCGGTGCCTTGATCGCTAGTGTTAGCAAAACTTGGGAGACGGCAGGTTTCGTACTTCTGTCGGTTAAAAAGCTTATCCTTGGCGAAATTTCCACAAAAAACTTGAGTGGGCCGATTAGCATTGCTAAGGTGGCCGGCGCTTCAACGCACAATGGTTTAATGAGCTTTGTTGGTTTTGTCGCCTACATTAGTGTGTTGCTAGGTGTGTTCAATTTGCTGCCGGTTCCGATGCTTGATGGAGGGCACATTGCGTACCTCCTCGTTGAGGCTATTCGTGGCAGGCCAGTCTCTGAGAAGATACAGATGATGGGCTTTCAGCTGGGATTTGTATTGGTGATTGGTTTAAGCATGCTGGCGTTGTTTAACGATGTTATGCGGTTGTAAACCGTTTCTTATTTCCTCCGCCATGGATTTTTTCCTACTATTAGATCTAACAATATGAAGCGAGTTTTAATGCGATTTTTTGGTTGTGTAGTGTTACTTTTCATGTCTATTTCTGTTCATGCACAGACCTTTCGGGTAAGTGATATACGGGTTGAAGGTTTGCAACGTGTCTCGGCGGGAACCGTATTTTCAGTGCTACCGGTTCGTGTTGGCGATGTGTTAACACAAGGGGATATTCAAAATGCTACACGTGAGCTTTTTAAGGTTGGTTTTTTTACTGATGTAGCCATCAATCGCGATGGTGATGTGTTGGTACTTGTTCTTAAAGAGCGCCCAGCCATCAATAAAATTGAATTAGAGGGTAATAAAGCCATTAAAACGGAAAACCTGATGGATAGTTTGAAAAAGAACAATTTATCGGAAGGGCAAATTTTTCAGCGTGCAACCCTTGAAGGCATTACACAAGCATTGCAGCGCGAATATATAGCGCAAGGTCGTTACGGTGCTACCGTAAATATTGAAATTGAAGATTTACCTCGTAATCAGGTAAAGGTAAAAGTAAAAATCAGTGAAGGAGCCGTTGCACGCATAAAGCAAATCAATATCGTCGGCAACAAAGCGTTTAGCGATCAGACACTAGTTGATCTTTTTGAAATAAAAACGTCGGGGATGTGGTCATGGATTAGCGGCAATGACAAGTACTCCAAAGAAAAGATGAAAGGTGATCTTGAGCGAGTAGAGTCATACTATATGGATCGAGGATATCTAGCGTTTAAGACTGATTCGTCACAAATTTCGCTGAGCCCCGATAAGTCAAAGATCTTCGTAACCGTCAATGTTACGGAAGGCGAGGTTTACAGCATTAATGATGTGCAGTTGGCTGGCGATCCTGTTATTGAAGAGGCCAGTTTACTAAATATTATTGCGGTAAAGCAGGGTCAAACATTCTCACAAATATTAATGACAACATCGGCGGAATACATCAAGCAGCGCTTGGGAAATGAAGGTTACACCTTTGCAAAAGTAGAGGGTATGCCGGAGAAAAATGAGACGGATAAAACAGTCAAAATTACTTTTTTTATTGAGCCGGGTAAGCGGGCTTATGTAAATCGTATTAATTTTCTGGGCAATACAAAAACAGTCGATGAGGTTTTGCGGCGCGAGATGCGGCAAATGGAAGGTGGCTCTGCATCAACTGCTCAGATAGAAAGCTCAAAAGTACGTTTGGAGCGCTTAGGGTTTTTTAAAGAGGTCAAAGTTGATACTAAAGAAGTCCCGGGATCGCCCGATAAAGTGGATGTTGAATTTACGGTTGAAGAACAACCGTCCGGCAGCATGAGTTTGTCGGTTGGCTATGCTCAATACTCGGGGGTAATGTTTCAAGCCGGTATTCAACAAACAAACTGGTTTGGCACCGGCAAAGCGGTAGGCTTTAGTTTTAGCAAAAATAGATACCAAGATAGCTATAGTTTGAATTATTTGGATCCCTATTTTACCCCCGACGGTGTTAGTCGTGGTTTCAGTTTGTACTATCAAGCAAGTGACTACGGTTCTTTTGGGTTGTCGCCCTACAGCACCAATACTTATGGAGGCAAGGTCAATTTTGGTTATCCCATTTCTGAAATTGAACGTATTGGTTTTGATTTGGGTTTGCGCAACTTACAGGTAACGTCAACTAACTACTCATCGCAAGAAATTATTCGCACCCCGCAATTTAGCAATGGATGTATTTATAATTCACGGCTTGATTTTTTGGGTAATAACGCCGTCGCCTGTGATTACATCACTGAAAAAAATCTCCAAGATTTAAATGTGCGGAGGGCAAACGGAACAGATTTTGTAGCCGGTACGTATCAAGAATCTATTACCTCAGATTTACTGGGGGAGCCTGGCTTTCTCGATTTGTATGGCAATACGTTTAATGATGCGCAAATGAGTGTTTATTGGACGAAGTCAACGCTCAACCGCGGTGTTTTGCCTGATCGGGGTAAATCGCAACGCTTATCTGGCGAAATCACTTTGCCTGGTGGAGATTTGGAATACTACAAACTAGATTACGAGGCACAGTTCTACCATCCATTGACTACGAGCTTAACATTGCACTTTCATGGACGGGTCGGCTTTGCTGATTCCTACGGAAAGAGTGATAAGCTGCCGTTTTTTGAAAATTTTAGAGGTGGAGGCTTTGGTTCTGTGAGAGGGTTTGAGCCGCAGTCTTTGGGCCCCCGAGCGAGTGCTCCTGAAACTGCTTATGCTGTATTTTCAGCGTGGGACGACGTAAATGGCGATGGCGTTCAACAGAGAAACGAGGTATCAAACCCCTCAG
>JAYWHF010000020.1:0-5325 GCA_043777855.1 Gammaproteobacteria bacterium
AGGTAAGGATTTTTTAACAGAATATTCAACTTCAAAAATGTCAGCGCTGTCGGCCTGTGCCAACAAATATTCATCGCTAGTTTGCAATTCATCAATTAATTTAACACCAAGAGCACGCTTACCAAACCAAATTTCACCGGTTGCAACAGCGGCAATATCTACTTGCTGACGATGCTCACTGACAAATTCTTTGAAAAGAACGTGCGTATCTTCTAGGTCTTCAATAAATTTTTCACGTCCTTTGTGAGTGTTTTCCCCAAACATAGTGACTGTCCGCTTAAACTCACCCGCCGTAAACATTTCAAAATCTATGTCATTTTTTTTCAACAACCTATGAAAATTAGGCAACTGTGCCACTACGCCAATCGAACCCAAAATTGCGAAGGGGGCGGCGATAATTTTATTGGCGACGCAGGCCATCATATAGCCGCCAGATGCCGCAACTTTATCCACGCATACGGTGAGCGGAATATTTTTGTGCGTAATCCGCGCGAGTTGACTCGACGCCAAACCGTAGCTATGTACCATACCCCCGCCACTTTCAACTTTAACGACAACTTCGTCTTTAGGGGTTGCTAGTGTTAATACTGCACTAATTTCTTCGCGAAGATTCTCGCAAGCTGATGCTTTTATATCACCGATAAACTCCAGAACGAAAACTCGCTTCTTGTGTTCGTCAACAATGGTGGCACCAGATTTCTCAGCTTTTACTTTCTCTTTGGCGAGTTTCTTGTGCTCCTCTTTTTCGTGTTTCAGGCGCTTCTTTTCATCTTTCTCATGCTGTTTTAATTGCTCGTCATCAAGAATGGCATCTTGTAATGCATCGCGCATTGCATCAAATTTATCATTCAGTTTACTGACTTGAATTTGGCCTTTCTCGGAGCGCTTACTGCGTAACCCCGAAGACACAACAAGGGATATAACGACAAAAATAGCAATTAGGAACGTAATTGTCTTTGCTAAAAATAAACCGTAATTTGTTAAAAATTCCAACACATAAACTCCACTGATAAAATATTAATTCCACTCGGCTACAGCTTTGCTAGCCACATCATTTAAGGGTCTTGCGACTAACCCTGTGCTAGACAAACTAATTTCATACAGAGCCCCATTTTTCATCGGTAAGTAAGTTGCGCTACCGTAATACGCATCTATCACCGAAAACCACTTTGCCTGTTCATCGATAAAGCGCCAAACATCGATTTGATACGGTGTATTGCCCAGTGAATAAACTGAGCGCTTTGCGATGCTTTCTTTCTCGATATCAAAGTAACGACCGCTTAATCTGTCCAAGCGATACGCGGGCTTAATACCAAAACCAGAAAAATAACCTTTCCATTTAATAATACGCGCATCCAATTGCCACTGATCACCATGCAGATTAAAACGTTTTTGCGTACCCGCTTTAGTATCAGCAAGAACGGCTACGAAATAATGATCTTCAACAAGTTCAAAATTAATAGTGGCAACTGGTTGCTCCGCTAAAATTTGCTTGTAGCTGTAAATGTCGTAAGAAATGGAACCCACAGCGATGGCGATGGCGAGAAGGAATAATCCGAACATCCCTCTCAGCCAACCCAAAAACCAGCTGCTCATCCACAAGACTTTTAGGGCGCGATAAATAATGAAAACCGCTAAAAGGGCAATAGTAAACGCAAGCAGAGTGTATAACATACAAATTCCTATTGAATAGCCATGTGAAAAACATTTCTTTGCTGCACAAAAGCGTTAATTAAACGACCCGATATCGTGGCCAGAGACGGAATGCGCGGTAGTTGTTGGTAATGAAACCAGTCCGCAATAAGAATTTCTGTTTGATCAGGCATGATATCACCACTCACATAATCAGCAAAATAACCTAGCATGAGTTGCCCCGGAAACGGCCACGGCTGACTAGCGACATACCGAATATTGTCGACGTTAACACTAACCTCCTCCATGACTTCACGCACCACCGTTTGCTCTGGGCTTTCGCCCATTTCAATAAAACCCGCAAGACAACTAAAGATTGGCTCTCGCGATTTAGCGTGGTGAGCTAACAAACAATAATCATCCCGTACGATCAGTGTAATTATGCAAGGTGCTAAGCGTGGGTAAAAATCTAAGGCACAGTCTACGCAGGTTTTAGCGAGGTCACGCGAGTGTTTTATGGTTGGTTTACCGCAACGCCCACAAAATTTATGATCCGAATGCCAACGCAGCGTTTGCATAGCACGCCCGGCCAATTGAAACTGCTCGTCAGAAACTACTCCCAGTTGAGCTCGTAAATTTAACCATTGATAACCATCCATGTTCTGCGCTGTCACAGCAGCAACCCAATATTGCTCACGATCTTTTGTCGCAATAAACGCCTGAAAACTCATACACAGGTTTAAGCGGTAGAGCTCAGAATCACTAAGACATACTAAACCGCCGCTGATAAAACACAGCAGGTTTTGATCGGCGACGATAAAGTATCGCTTAACATCGGTAGTCAACACGACCCTCGTAAACCTGTTGGTTAAACCACTTTATACCCAAGAGCATCCAGACTTTCCTCGGCAATATGTAATACCTCGGTGTCGGCGTTTTTATCCACCTTTAAATTATCTAAATAGTATTCAACACTGATAATAGCGTCCGCAAAGGTTTCCAACATGTGTTGGACCGCTGCATGCTGTTCATTTTCGATGAGTACTTCGTCAATAAATTTCATGCAACCCGCCAAAACTTTAGCTGCACGAGGCAAACCTAAAACAAACATGCTGCCGCGTACACCATCAAGCGTTGGGGTGATGTTAATAATATGCGTTTTGTCGTAATTTGACTCTGCAAATGCACTGAGCGCTCGTTTGACCATCCCCAAACCAAGTTCAGCCTCATCAATAACCAGTTTTTCAGCCTCAGCAATTTGATTATTTGCCATTGCGTCGTCGCGCGTGAGCGCATTAATTTTTGCCAGTTTTTCATCTGACATATTGGTCTTGCCTAAGCCTGCGATAGTACTTTCTACATAAAGCAGAGTATCTGCAACGCCCAAGAATTCGTCCGGTGAAATCACTTTACGGGTTTCTTTCCAGTGCTGAATTTTTTCTATTTCTTGTTTTAAGCTGTTGCTGGGCGACACCAGCCCAACAATTGCTAAAATTTCGGCGACTCTTTTTAAGGTAACCACCAGTTCTGGCGCATCTGCCAAAACATCGGCGCCATTTTGCGCGGCACTTTCTAAAATATTTTTTGTGCTGTGCAATTCGTCGCTCAGTACTGCCACCATTGAATTAATGGTGTTGACGCTAGGCCCTTTTAAAAATTCCATTTCACGTGCGAGTTCACTGTCGCTATACCCAAGGGGACGAATGCCGTAAGCCGTTACAACAGACATAGATTTTTTAGTGGAAGATTTTGACAAAGAGAGCAAGTAGAGCAACTCTTTCACGAGTGACGCATCCGGTTCGCGATGAAAAACAGCACTGCCCTCAAACTGCAGGCGCTTTATTTCGCGATCAATACTGCTAAAAAGCATCTTTCTACTTTTTGTAATTCGTAAATTTTCCTCGTGAATTGCGGTTAATGTTGCATTGGCTAACCACCAAAAATTACCGACAGGAGTTGCACCGCAAACCGACTCTAAACGTTCCAGTGCGCGGCACATCATGGCAAACGAAGATTTAATCTGACGCCCTTGCAACACCTTTAATAGGCCTGCCTGATACATGTGGCGCAAGCGCCGCACAACAATTGAGATATCTTCTTGCAGCTCGACGGTCTTCACATCTTGCCGACTCACTTTGCGCGGTTCAAAGGCAAAATAGTGGCTTTCCGGTAGGGCTGGTGCCCGACGCGCTTGACGCAATTCATTAATGTAGGGGATCAAAAGCAACGCCATACTGCGCGACGTTTGTGCGCAAAATTCAAGATAACGCGGCAACATGAAAAAAGCTGACGTTAATAATTCTAATTTTTTATCGATGCCGGCGTCGTCACCTAAAGTGATCTCATTAATGTGCTCGACCAACTCTTGCGCCAAAAGATCAATCCCTTTTAGCTGAATCAAGCACAAAATACCGCGAATCTGTTTAATGCCATCGATGCAACCTTGCAGCAACTCTCCATTACTTCGGTCACTTGAAAACTGTTCGAGACGAATGGCGGATTGCTCAATCGTGGCGATCAATTCGTCATGTACCATTTTTAAAGAGGCACCATTAAAGGTCTCAGTTGCTCTCATAATCGATTCCTATATTATTCAATTCTTAGCCACAACAACCCTTGACTGTAACTTACCTAGGGGGATTATGCCCGCTCTTTGCCGACTGCTCGCCAAGAATGCTAATTGTTTCTCAAAAGCCGATAAGCGCTCAGTGGAGCCGCTTAAACCTTTTACCATCCGACCATTTTATTGCGACAACCAAACACAGTTGCCATTGCTGCTTTTGTTAATACTAGCCAACTTTTGCTCATGTGCCGCCAGTTCCTCATTATTAGCCAAAATAATGGGCAGCGGTTTTCGCGCAGCGGATAAACGCCTAATTTCACTCGTTACACCGTCCGATTCTTTATTGCCTTGATGGCCACCCAGAGAAAGAGCCGTTTGACCACCGGTCATCAACAAATAGACATCGGCCAAAATTTCAGCGTCAAGCAAAGCGCCGTGAAGATCTCGCTGCGAGTTATCAACCCCGTAACGCTTACACAGCGCGTCGAGATTGTTTTTTTGCCCAGGGTGTTTGGATCGTGCTAACAACAACGTATCTATAACTTTCGCACGCGTTTCCATATATGCAGGCTTAGGCGACAAGCGTGCAAACTCCGCATTGATAAAACCTATGTCGAACGCGGCATTATGGATAATCAAATCGGCGTCGCCGACAAACGCTATAAAATCTTCCGCTATTGCAGAAAACGTGGGCTTATCTTTTAGCATTTCCGTGCTTATGCCATGCACGCGAAAGGCACCGTCGTCGATCTCTCGCTCCGGATTGATGTATTGATGGTAATGCTTACCAGTGAGGCGACGGTTAAATAGCTCTACGCAGCCTATTTCAATAATTCTGTGGCCGAGCGCTGCTTCTAGGCCGGTCGTTTCAGTATCTAATACAATCTGACGCATATTTCTTCTTCGAGTGGAAAGTAACTTACCCAGTTGGACTAGCGCCCGACTAACATTTCAATGCCACGGTTTGCCAGACCATCCGCAATCTCATTCTCGCGGTGCCCAGTATGACCGCGAACCCAGCGCCATTCCACCTGATGGCGCTGATTTTGTTCATCTAGCCGCTGCCACAAATCCACATTCTTAACAGGTTGTTTAGCCGCGGTACGCCAGCCATTACGTTTCCAGCCTAA
>JAYWHF010000021.1:0-1910 GCA_043777855.1 Gammaproteobacteria bacterium
TGACGATAGATGTGGTCTGCTACATCGCCCGCCGCAAACACGCCGGGGATATTCGTGGCCGTCGCGTTACCATGCAAACCGCTTTGCACTTTCAAGTAGCCATCTTTCATATCTAACTGACCGGCGAAGATGTCGGTGTTGGGCTTGTGGCCTATCGCAATAAATACGCCGGACACATCGATAGATTGTTCACTGCCATCTTTAGTGCTTTTTAAGCGCAGGCCGGTGACACCGGAATCGTTGCCCAGCACTTCTTCGAGTTGATTGTTCCAGAGAATTTTAATGTTTCCGTTGGCCGCTTTAGCAAAGAGTTTATCTTGCAGAATTTTTTCTGATTTCACTTTATCGCGGCGGTGAATCAAGGTGACTTCGCTGGCAATATTGGATAGGTACAGAGCTTCTTCCACTGCGGTGTTGCCGCCGCCGACTACAGCCACTTTTTGGCCGCGATAGAAAAAGCCATCGCAAGTTGCGCAAGCACTTACGCCGCGCCCTTGATAGGCTGCTTCTGAAGGTAAGCCTAGATATTGGGCAGAGGCCCCTGTGCATATGATGAGGGCGTCACAGGTATAAGTTTCTGAGCCAATTAATTTGAAAGGGCGTTCAGTCAAAATAGTTTCATGAATATGGTCGAACACGATTTTGGTATCAAATCTTTCGGCGTGTTCTTGCATTTGCACCATTAAATCTGGGCCTTGTAAATCGTGGACACCCCCCGGCCAATTTTCGACGTCAGTCGTGGTAGTTAGCTGCCCGCCTTGCTGCATGCCGGTGATAATGACGGGCTTGAGGTTGGCGCGCGCGGCATAGATCGCGGCGGTGTAACCTGCAGGTCCGGAGCCAAGAATAATTAAACGGTGGTGTTGTACATCGCTCATGGGGTGTCCTTAGACTTGTTGTGTTTTAAAAGAGTTAGGTTGCTTTAGCCGGGGTCATGATAGGTCAATCGCTATCAACGTGCAAAATTGAATGACTTAATGTGAGGTATTGCGTGGCGCTATTGTGAGGTTAAGCAGGGTTTTGGCAAATCCATTTGTTCGTGGTCAAAAACTTACCCAGGTCCCGCTTCAGATTAATGCAAATTTGATTCGCCGGCCTGTGCCATTTTTTCAAGCGCCTCTAGTAATCGAGCGCCAGCCTGCTCCATTTGTCGTACGGCGGCGACGGTATCTTCAGGCTTGCCTTGATTATTTTTCTCGATCGCGTCTCTGACATGGCGATGCAATGCGGCATGCGGTTCATCCAGTTCTTTGTAGCCTTGGACGTGTGAGTATTGTTGGCCTTCACCGTCGTAGTACCATTTGCCTAAGCGACAGGAGCGGTGATCGCAAAAGTCGTTAGCAGTTTCGTGCGAAAGCCCAAACAGCGCTCGGTAGACGCGGAATTTAAACAAGAGATGATCCACTTTTACGACTTCACAGAAACCGCGGAGCGCCGCCGCATTCGTGGCTTTTTCCGTAGTTTTAGCGAGTTTTAATATTTGGCCAATGGTATCCGCCGCTTTTGCACCATCACTGCTAAATGAATCGGCTTGTTGGGCAAAGGATACGATCTGATCGCGGCTTGCGGCGCTGTCTTCCCGCATCTGGCTGACTAACGAAGAGATTTCTCCCGTGGCTTGAGCTGTGCGTTGAGCAAGGCTGCGCACTTCGTCGGCCACTACGGCGAAGCCTCGTCCTTGTTCGCCGGCGCGTGCTGCTTCTATTGCTGCATTGAGGGCAAGGAGATTGGTTTGGTCGGCTACGCCTTTAATTAAGTTGACAATACCGCTGATCTGCTGCGCTCTGCTGTCCAGCTCTCCAACGCGTACAGCCGATACTTGAGAATCACTGGCGAGCTTGCCTAAGTGCCCTGAGATGAGCCCAACGGCGGTGCTGCATCCGGCTGATGCGTTCTGCATTTCAGCGGCC
>JAYWHF010000022.1:0-1908 GCA_043777855.1 Gammaproteobacteria bacterium
TAAATCGGGTAAGGACGAGATTTTCTCTCGCCCTCCCCACACCACCGAGCATGCGGCTCCGCACTCGGCGGTTCCCTAACCGTAATTAATTTCAACCCATCGATCGCGTAAAGAAATTAAACCTTTCTCTGCGAAAAATTCATTGGTCAGCGCACGATTTATGCCTTCGGTTTTTGCACTTCGCCAGTAACTTTTTCCTGATGCGCCACAATTAACCGCAAGGTCATGTGATACACCCAGGCTTATTAAGTTTCTGATTTTTGTGCGCGTGTTTCGCCATTCTTTCCAAAAACACATTCGTAACCTACGGCGAATCCATTGATCGAGGTCTATGCATTTTTGGAACCCTTGTCCTATGCCAAAATAGTTAATCCAGCCGCGCAAATAT
This sequence comes from Gammaproteobacteria bacterium, assembly GCA_043777855.1. Taxonomy (GTDB): domain Bacteria; phylum Pseudomonadota; class Gammaproteobacteria; order Pseudomonadales; family Cellvibrionaceae; genus Cellvibrio. Next base: position 389 of record JAYWHF010000022.1, read on the forward strand.
ATCGTGAGTTCACTAATGCGTTTCTCCATCGATATTCCGCGCGACCTTCCCGTCAGCGTTTTAACCCGATACTTAAATTTTAATTCAGCATCGGGATGCCATTTCACCGCGTTACCGTGAAAGGTAAAGCTTAGAAATTTACATTCGTTGACAGGCTTCACGCCGCTCTTTTGATCGTTCACTTTTAATTTTAGTTTGCGTTCAATAAATCGAATGATACTGGTAAACACTTGTACACCATTGCGTTTACTTTTTACGAGAATAATAAAATCATCCGCGTAGCGAGCGAACGCATGTTTCCGGTGTTCAAGCTCTTTGTCCAGAACGTCGAGCACAATGTTTGATAGCAACGGCGAAAGAGGGCCACCTTGCGGCACACCTTCTCGACATTCCGACCACACACCATCTTCAACACTTCCGGCACGCAGATATTTTGCAATCAGCTTTAGTAATGATTTGTCGCGTATTCTTTTCCCCAGTAACGTCATCAGTAAATCATGATTCACTCGGTCAAAGAATTTTGATAAATCCACGTCGACAGCGATTTTTCGGCCTTGTTTTATAAACGTCTGAACTTGCTTCACCGCGAGGTGTTGCGATTTGTTTGGCCTAAAGCCAAAACTATATTCAGAAAAAGTCGGGTCGAAAATCGGTGTGAGTATTTGCACAATCGCTTGCTGAATGACACGATCAAAAACCGTGGGTATTCCTAAGCCGCGCAAACCTCCACTTTCTTTTTCAATGTAGACGCGCTTTACAGGGTAAGGCGAATAGCATCCATATTTTATTGCATTAACAACACTTTTACCTTGCGCACGAAAGTGGTCGACGAATTTCTCAATGGTTAATCCATCAATACCTGGCGCACCTTTATTCGCACGCACACGTTGCCATGCGCTATTAAGATTTTCTGGTGCAAGCACCAGCTCGAGTAGATTTTCATTTGGGATTGGTAACATAACAGTACGCTATTGAGTTGGTTTTCGTTAGGTTAGTTATACCTCCACCCCAAGGGTTAAGGTTCAGGCCTTCACCGTGTCTGCTTCATTACAAAACAGCATTTGGCTAGTATGCCGTCTGCTGACTTCTGTTTAATTATCGATGCGATTCCCCGCACAAATGCTTTCGTGTTCCATCCAATTTTATTCATCATTCTGGATGGCCAAATGATGTAGAGGTCAATTTGTAAATCAGCGACCGAGCTGATTAATTTCACGAGAGCTCGTTAAACAGATCTCCCCAGATAAGAGCGTAATCTTTCGCTGCACTGCCGCCACATTTACCCTATCTCTTTGATCAGGGGCTTTGCGATGCTTGGCTCGCTTACCCAGAGAAGTTGGCCTTATATGTGGTTTCTTTACGTCGGCTCACAGTTTTGCTAGCGGCTTCCTCCGCACCATATCTCGCGATTCAGCACTTGCCATTCGCTAGTGGTTGCCGTCTAATGTTCATCAAACGGTGATCAACCCACAGAGGACTTTCACCTCATAAGTTTACGCCCATGCTGGGCGTACCAAGTC
>JAYWHF010000023.1:0-5312 GCA_043777855.1 Gammaproteobacteria bacterium
TGCACATAGTAACGGCCAATCATTTGCAGAGCTTTAGCAAGGCTCTCTTGTGTGTGCGGTGTAATTAATAGATGAACATGGTTGGTCATTAACACATAGGCATGCAGATCGCATTGATGTTTTTCGCAGGCTAATTTGAGTTTATCTAAATAAAATTGATAATCAGCTTCGGCGTAAAAAATCGCCTCTAGGTTGTTGCCACGAACAATGACATGCTGTGGTTGACCCGGTATTACAAAGCGGGGTAAGCGCGCCACAAAAAACTCCACTAAATGCAGGACGGTGGAGCATAGACCAAACAAGTGCTGAAATCAATGGAGTCTGACCCTATTGATCTGAAGAGGTGGCATTCTTTCATCAAACGTTTAAACTACTGCTGACTAATAAACATGTGCAAACTACGCAATATGTCAATTAGCTCAGCGGCATCGAATTCGTTAACTATCTAAAATTTGAAGATTTTCAAATCTTTAATCTTCCGTTCAGGTAGCAATTGTCATTATTGTCCATCCAATCGATTTTGGATTGGTTTTCTACGGAATAGTCGCTGGGAAGCTGGTTTTTGCGATTGCCTACAACGACTTTATATAAGACTACAACATTCTAATTTGAGGTATCCCATGATATTACGTCTAGCTGCTGTCATTTTTGCCTTCGCCATTGGCGGATGTGCAACCGAAAAATCTCATACTGTAGATACACCTAAACCTATCCAAGCCAGCCAAAATACTTACAAGGGCGCAAAAAGTGCGGTAGCAGTCGGCAAATTTGATAACCGCTCGAGTTTTATGCGCGGTATTTTTTCTGATGGTATCGACAGGCTTGGCGGGCAGGCCAAAACTATTCTCATCACCCATTTGCAACAAACTGGTCGGTTCAGTGTGCTTGAACGGGATAATTTAAATGAAGCTGCAGAAGAAGCGGGCTTTGCCAAAAAAGCACTCAACATCAAAGGAGCGGATTATCTAATTACCGGCGATGTTTCTGAATTTGGGCGCAAGGAAGTAGGGGATCAACAATTGTTTGGGATTCTTGGCCGTGGTAAATCGCAAATTGCTTATGCAAAAGTAAGTATCAATATCGTCAAAGTTCAAACCTCTGAAGTGGTTTACTCAACGCAAGGTGCGGGCGAGTACAGCTTAAGTAATCGTGAAGTTTTAGGTTTTGGTGGCACTGCAAGTTACGATTCAACATTAAACGGAAAAGTATTGGATTTAGCCATTCGCGATGCAATAAATAAACTGGTTGACGATATGAACAGCGGCGTATTTAATCCAGCAAATTAATCCAACCTCGGATGCACATAATGAATTATTTTTTATTTTCCCCCGGCAAACTGCTGGGGGTATTTTTTTGCGCCCTACTGATTACGGGATGCGCTAACACCACGCAAATTTATAATTGGGGGAGTTATCAAAACCAAGTCTATTCGCGTTTCACTGCGGCAACCACTCCTGAACAACAAATCCAGGAGATGGAAAAGATTTTACAAACCAAAAAGTCCGGCAAGCCTGTTCCTCCTGGTTTTCATGCACATTTAGGCTTGCTGTACGGCGATACTGGTCGAGTAGTAGAAATGCGCGAGCAATTTTCTATTGAAAAACAATTATTTCCTGAGTCGACCGCATTTATGGATTTTTTGTTAAATAGGTCAGCTAAAACAAAAGGAACCGCACAATGAGTATAAGAATGATATTGCAATTATCCGTTGTTTTTTTGATAGGTTTGATGTTGTCCGCTTGCGTAAGCACGCAGCAGTACAACTACACTGCTTTTAAAGCAGCGCACCCAACGTCGATTTTAGTGCTACCGCCTAAAAATCTTTCTCCTGATGTTAAAGCCACTTATTCGATGCTCGCACAAATGACATATCCGCTCGCAGAAGCTGGCTACTATGTTGTTCCAGTTGCGTTAATGGATGCGGCTTTTAAAGAAAATGGGGTGTATAGCGCAGATGATGCCCAAGCAATTTCTGCGAGTAAGTTGCAGTCTATTTTTGGTGTAGATACAGCGCTTTACACTGAAATTACAGAGTTTGGTAACAGCTATAAATTAATTTCAGCCGAAACTGTAGTTGCTGCACGTTGCAAGTTAATTGATTTGCGCACAGGTACGTTATTGTGGGAAGGCAGTGCGCGAGCGTCAAGCGCTGAACAAAACAATAACAGCAATGGTGGTCTCGCTGGTATGTTAATTAAAGCCGTCGTCGACCAAGTTGTTAACAGTATTGTTGATAATACTTATACCTACGCAGGAGTTGCAAGCCAGCGCATGCTCACACCAGGCCCCGCTGGAATTCTCCACGGCCCACGCTCACCATTGTATGGGAAGGATGGACAGCGGTAGCTGAGTGTGATGCAGGTAACAACTATTCGTAGTCATGTAATACGAAATAGCGACTGATATTTACCGTTCAAACAACTAATATTGTGATTCCGCTAATTTTTATCTAAATAGAATTGATAATCAGCTTCGGCGTAAAAAATCGCCTCTCGGTTGTTGTCACAAACAATGACATGCTGTGGTTGACCCGGTATTACAAAACGGGGTGAGCGTGCCATAAAAAACTCCACTACACACAGGAAGGTGGAGGATAAACCAAGCATGTGTTGAAATCAATGGAATCTGACCCTATTGATTTTGTGTCGAGCATAATATTCTTTGAACGTGAATTCATCTATTTTAGTATTAAAGTAAAATCCATTTTCAATAAAATATATTGTGCCAACACCACCATTTTCAAACGAATCAATAGTTACAAAACTCTTTTCGAGCCTAATTATTTTATATGGATTTGATGATCTAGTTATTTCCTTACCATTTTTATTTAGTAAAATATTTGTATATTCTTTGTCTGTATACACCACAATAAGAGTTCCACAGTTTTTACTTTCCCAGCACATAATTGCAGCTTTAGCTTTATTTGCAGAGGCTTGCAATTCGTCTCCTCCCGCCACAGGTGCATTCAATTCCTGGAGTGTACGGTCTGAAGTCATTCTCCACTCGCCAATAAGTGGGTTTAAGGCTCTCTTGCGTGTGCGGTGTAATTAATAGATGAACATGGTTGGTCATTAACACATAGTCATGCAGATCGCATTGATGTTTTTCGCAGGCTAATTTGAGTTTATCTAAATAAAATTGATAATCAGCTTCGGCGTAAAAAATCGCCTCTCGGTTGTTGCCACGAACAATGACATGCAGTGGTTGACCCGGTATTACAAAACGTGGGTAAGCGTGCCATAAAAAACTCCACTAAATACAGGAAGGTGGAGGAAAGACCAAACAAGTGCTGAAATCAATGGAGTCTGACCCTATTGATTTAATGGCAAAAAAATTATTAACAGCTCTGTCAACCACGTCGATGGTTTTGCGTTAAAGCATCACCCAAAAGAATAATTAGCGTAATTACGACTGTCAGACCAAGAAACAATACTCCGTTGGAAAGCTCGCAACCACTACTTCATTGGAATGGCCGAAATTTCCTCAAGCGTGAAAAAGAGGATATGCACATGTCTGTGAAGAAAATATTGCTCGCCTGTTCGGTTTTGAGCATTTTGACAGCCTGCGGTGGCGGTGGCGGAGGTTCATCCGGTGTTACACCGGCGTCTCAACTTCCAAACCCAACGCCATCAAGCGCAACGGCCAGCTCTACGCCCGCCTCTTCTCTTTCTGCTGTAGCCCAATCTTCGATGTCGGAAAACACAGCGTCGTCAGTCAACCCAACCCTGTCGAGCAGCGCTACTCAGAACTCGTCGGTTGCTACAGTGTCTTCGCAGGCTGCTACGTCATCAGGTGCCGCCAGCAGTGAGCTATTTATAGGGCAGTCTTCCGCCCCCGTCGCCAGCGCAGCAGCGTCCAGCACGCCTATCGCCGCGAGCAGCCGCGCTGGTGCTAGCAGCCAACCAACCTCCGCCATGGCGAGCAGCTTGGCAAGATCCAGCACCGCGAACAGCCAATCCGTATCGAGCAAGGCCAACAGCGCGGCGCCCTCTAGTGTTGCCACTAGCAAGGCGGTATCAAGCATTACGAGCAGCCGAGCAGTATCCAGTGCTAGGCTTTCAAGTACAGCGCTTTCAAGTTTAGCCGCGTCTAGCAGTGCGTCCGTTGTGGCGGCTGTTTGTGGTGCGGCTGAAGTGGCGAGTGTCTTCGATAACAATGGCTGTTTGGGTTGCCACAGTGCCACTAACGCCGAAGTCGTCGGCGGCAAATTAAATTTGGAAACGGGCGATGTGGGGCAGCGCTTACTGGGGCGTTTAACCCTTCATGGCGGTTCAGTTTGTGCGAGCGAGAAGTTGATTGATCCTGCCAATGCTGATAATTCATTGTTGTTGAAACTGATAAGCTCCAAGGCTCATGCAGCCTTGAATGCAACGGCATGTAAGCGCAATTCTATGCCGCAGTCAGGTGCATTTATGCCGTCAGCCGATCTCGCCTGCGTTACATCTTGGGTTAAGAATGTGGTGAAAACTAAAACGCCGGCTGACCCTGTGGGTACAACAAATTATGAATTTGCACCCGCTACTGCTGGCATGGCGTTGCGCAAAGCAAAGTATGTCTTGCAAGGTGGTGCCCCCAGTGCAGCGGAGCTAACCAGTGTTGGCGGCTCCGAAGGTGCGATGAATAGAGCGGCTTTAATTAAAGCAATTGTGGAGTGGGAGAAGACACCAGAGTATGAACTTATTGTTAAGAATTTTTTGCGGCTGAACTTACAGCAAATGAATAGCCCGGGAAGCTTTTATACAACGCAATTCTATAATATTTTCCCGGGAGGAAATAAGAAACAAACGATAGATGGCGATCTCATGCGCGATAACCTCAGGGAAATGTTTATTCACACAGCGTGGGATATTGTGAGTAACAATAGAGATTTTCGCAATGTCGTTACAACGCGTAAGTGGCAGGTGACAACGGCCATTTTGGCGGCGCTTGCGCATGCGGATAAAGAAAATCAAACGGAGGGCCGCAGCTATTTAAAGATACCGTTGGGATTAGATATTTTTCGGAATCAAGCCAATTTTCTGGTTAGCGATTACAGTGATTGGCGCACTGTAGAGCTTACCCAAGGCACTGTGTCTGCAAGTTATGCGAACACCAGTGAGTTCATCGCGGGCTTGCGTGCAATAGGCGATAACGGAACAATGCCCTTGTTGTTTCCCCGGGTTGGTTTTTTCAGTACGCCTGCTTTTCTGGATCTTTGGAGCACCAATGATGACAATGATTTTAGAGTGACCACAAGCCAAACCCTTATTGTCGCCTTAAATAAAACCATATCGGCGGCAGACCCCACGCCGCACTTAACTGAAAATGGAATT
>JAYWHF010000024.1:0-15076 GCA_043777855.1 Gammaproteobacteria bacterium
AAATCATGTTGTCTGATATTGATATCGAAGGCCAGGAGAGGTTGCTCGCGGCCAGCGTGCTTGTTGTGGGTCTAGGCGGTTTGGGTTCTCCTGTTGCTATGTACCTAGCTGCCGCTGGTGTCGGCCATCTAATTCTCGCCGATTTTGATAGTGTAGATCTCAGTAATTTGCAGCGGCAAATTGCGCATACTAACGCGCGCATAGGGCGGCCCAAGGTGGAATCCGCCGCACACGCTTTGCGAGAATTGAACCCTGACCTGAAAATCACCTGTGTCACTAAGCTGCTAGATGAAGATACTTTGACAGCACATCTGAAGGGAGTCGACGCCGTTGTCGATTGTTGTGATAACTTCGCCACGCGGTTTGCGGTTAATGCGGCTTGCGTGAAACAGAAAATCCCGCTCATATCGGGCGCAGCGATTCGCCTGGAAGGGCAGGTTACCGTTTTTGATGCGCGTGATCCTACAAGCCCTTGCTATCGCTGTCTTTATGATTCGGATGCCCCTGAAGATCTCAGTTGCGTAGCCAATGGCGTGTTGGCGCCGCTGGTTGGCGTGATAGGTTCAGTGCAGGCATTGGAGACGATAAAGGTGTTGCTGGGTTTTGGCACTCGGCTCACGGGCCGCCTACAATTGTTTGACGCTCGTCATAACCAATGGCGAGAATTGCAACTCGTAAAAGATAAACAGTGTCCTGTGTGCGCGCGTAATTAGTGATTGTGAATGGCTTTAAAGCGTTGCTTTTTTGGGAAATAAAAAAATATTAACTTATCAGGAAGGAAAGAATTATGTCGGCAGATTTATATGATTTACTGTTTGAAAAAGTAGCAGAAGGTCAGGACCCTGACGTTGTAAAATCGGCATTCGCCAGATTGTTTTCGATCGATCTCGAAAAAGTTGAACGTATTTTTGCTGCTGAACAGGCAGTGTTAAAAACGGGTATTGATTTGACTACGGCGGAAAAATATGTTGTTCGGCTGGCAAGCATAGGTGTTGTAGCTACAAAACGTCGTATCCATGCAGTGCCGCCCAACATGTCTGAACCAAGTGACGCAGCATCTCCAGCGCCTGCTGATGGTGAGGATAGGCGCTCAATTCCGTTTGAATTTCACGGCGAGGGTTTTGAGTATTTTAAGATTTGGATTGTCAACATTGTCCTCAGTATAGTGACGCTTGGAATATACTCGGCGTGGGCGAAAGTGCGGAATAAACAATATTTTTATGGCAATACAAGTTTGGATGGCTTAAGTTTTGAGTATACCGCTGATCCTCTAAAAATATTAAAAGGGCGCGTAATAGCCGTCGCATTTTTTGGTGCTTACACATTTTTTGCCAAAACATCGCCCTTCGCTGCTGCGGCAATAGCATTACTATTTTTTGTGTTGATGCCATGGATAATCGTTAACTCTCTTAAGTTCAATGCGCGCCATTCGAGTTACCGTAATATTAGTTTTCGCTTTGTCGGTTCTCTTGGTGGAGCGGTTAACGCTTTTATTCTGTGGCCTTTGGCCGCCATTTTTACCCTAGGTATTTTGTTTCCCGTGGTTTTGAAAAAGCAAACGCAGTTTATTACGAATAATCATTTGTTTGGCACCGCGCCATTTGCATTTGATGTTAGCGTAAATGAATATTATAAAATGCTGCTGATTATTGTCGGTGGAAGTTTACTGGTTGGTGCCGTTATCATGACCATGTTCGGAACTTCTTTAGTGGGTTTGAGCGGTGGCGGATTAGAAACGATTACCGCTGTCATGGAGTTAATTCTTGCCATTATCACTTACGCGGCTTTTTACCTCATAGTGATTGCCTATTTTGTTGTGACTAAAACCAATATTCATTTCAACAATACCCAGTTGCGGCCACACCATTTTGAGTCGAATTGGTCGACGATATCCTACGCGCTACTTTTGTTGACGAACACTCTGGGAATTTTGTTAACGCTTGGGCTTTTTATTCCTTTTGCAAAGGTGCGTACTGCCGCTTACAAGGCAAGCCATATGACCTTGATGGCCCACGGCGACTTGGAGCGCTTCTTCGCAGCTGAGCAAGAGCAATCTAATTCTTTAGCGGAAGGTGTGAATGACGTTTTCGACATTGATTTTAGCGTGTAGTGGGCGAGAATTCTGCGATGACTATCTCTACGACGACCATTGAAGGGCTGTGGTTTGATGGAAAGACATCGGCATGTTTATCCGTGCATTTACTGGTTGATAATACCGGTGAGGCCCATGTTGTTTCGTCTGCCGATAGTGTTTTGTTGCTGGCTTGTCAGTTTGCGGACCTTCGGGTTTCATCGCGGCTTGGGAATGCCCCGCGCTATCTCTATTTTTCACAGGGCCAGAAGTTTGAAACGGCTGACAATTTGCAAGTCGATGTTTTAATGAATCGGTATCGCACCACTTCGCACAGCGGTTTTCTTCATCAGCTTGAAACACATAGTTTTTTTGTGTTGTTAACCTTATTGTTTTTGATAGGCTTCAGCTGGGCGGGTGTTAAGTTCGGTTTGCCGGCAGCCAGTAAAATCATTGCGTATCGTCTGCCGCAAAATATTATGAACGTGGCGTCCTCTCAAACCTTGGACCTGCTTGATCAGCTTCATATGAATTCAAGCGCGCTTAATAAAGATACGCAGGCGCGGGTGCTGCAATATTTTTCTGAGGCATTACGTGAAAATACGGAATTGAATATCCACGTCATTTTTCGTGCAGGGGGAGATCTTGGCGCCAATGCATTTGCGCTCCCTAACGGTACCATTATATTTACGGATGAGATGATTAATCTCGCGAAGAATGATAACGAACTACTCGCTATATTGGCGCACGAAATTGGGCATGTAAAGTATCGCCACGGCTTACGATTTGCTATTCAAAGTGCATCCGTAGGTTTTTTCGTGAGCATGCTAGTGGGTGATATCTCTGGTGCGTCGGGCCTACTCAGTGCGCTGCCCGTAATACTAACTACCATGTCTTATTCGCGCGATTTTGAGCGTGAAGCTGATGAAAATGCGTTGGATTATTTGGATAGGCACAAGATACCGCGTCATGTTTTTGTTGATCTTATGGAGCGTGTATCTTACAAGGCGCGTTGTGATTTTCTGTTAACAAATGGTGGTTCGCCTCATGACGGCCATGACAAATATGAAAACCATGACGGCTCGGCGATTGATGATGACAACAGCGTGACTGGCGATAGCACTTTGACGTCAGAGCAAGCGGCAGCTGAAAAATTGCAGTGCGACGAATTCTTGGCAGAAAAAAAGCCTGAGGGCCTAAAGTTTACGGACTATTTTTCAACACATCCCGAGACAGAAGAGCGGTTGCAAAAATTCAAGCAAAAATTCAAGCAATAGTCTTGTGCGAAGCACCCTTGGGCTTCCGGCTGAAAAAGGCCTCAATCAAACGTTAATTTTTTGTTGGTCTTGGTCTTGGTCTTGGTGTTGGCGCTGCGTTAGCGACGTCATCCTTGACTGAAGCAAGATTAACTAAAAAAAATGTTCTTGAGCTCACCATGCTGTTCCGCTTTAAGGCGCGGCCCATATTGTGAAACGACTTTGCTCGCTGCAAGGCTCGCAAACTCTCCCGCCTTTTTGTAGTCGTGGCCTTGAGTAATAGCAAACAAAAATGCACCGGCAAACATATCGCCCGCTCCATTCGTATCTATAGCCTTAACTTTATTGGCGGCGACGTGAATTAAATGCTCGCCATCAAAAATCAATGCACCATCGTTGCCGCACGTAATGGCAAATTGTTTACTATATTTTTTTAACGCCGTAGCGGCGGCGTCAATATCGTTAGTTTTTGTAAATTCCATGGCTTCATCGCGGTTACAAAATAATAAATCTACGCCATCGCCAATCATTTCTAATAAGCCGTCTCGAAAAAATTGCACCATTGCTGGGTCCGATAAACTTATTGCGGTGCGTGTATTGCTTGCTTCTGCGTGTTTACGCAAAGCGATGGCGGCTGCGCGACCCGTGGTCGAGGTCACCAAGTATCCCTCAATGTATACATACTCTGATTTGGCGATTGCGCTGATATCTAGATCGTCTGTCGACAGCGTTGAGCTTATGCCTAGAAAGGTATTCATGGTGCGTTCGGCGTCCGGTGTAATCATCACGAGGCATTTACCAGTTATTCCGCCGTTAAACGAAATGTGAGAGGGGTAAGCTACTCCGGCCGCTTTGAGATCGTTGATGTAAAAGTTACCGTTATCATCATCGGCAACTTTACAGGAGTAAACATTTTTGCAGCCAAAATAGCTGGCAGCTATGACAGTATTTGCAGCTGAACCCCCACTCGCTTTGCGTGATGCAACGAGATGATGGGTGAGGTGGTTAATTAACGCATGTTGACGCTCTTCATCAACGAGAGTCATCACACCCTTTTCAACTTTCATGGCGTGCAGGTCTGCATCATCTAAAGTGATTTCCGTATCGACGAGGGCGTTACCTATGCCGTAAACATGGTATTGCTTTTCGGTGCTGTAGTTTTGGCTGCTCATAGTTTGACCTTAATGGATGTGTCGCCGTGGTGAAGGAAGGTTTTAGTTGCGGTGCATTATGCTAAAAAACTATGACTCGATAAAGAACTATCGAATGGGTAGAATGTCGACGGTTTTCCAGCGGTAATATTGTTAATTTATTCGATATCGCGCAACTTACAAACGCACAGCTCGCAAACGCACAGCTCGCAAACGCACAGCTCAACAACGCACAACTCGCAAACGTACAATTCACAAACGCGCAACTTACAAACGCGCAAATTACAAAAGAGTCTTGAATGACCAAACGTCGTTTTCTTAGCCGTACAAAAAAGTCTAGAAGTTCCGGGCTCCGATCGATCAATTGGAAGTTTGTGGCCTTGGGGCTTTTTATCGCATTTATAATTGTTTGCATAATAGTAGGTGCGTGGGCGATTTACCTAGACAACATTGTGCGGGAAAAATTTGATGGGAAAAAATGGGCGTTGCCTGCGCGCGTTTATTCACGACCTTTGGAGCTCTACGAGGGGTTGCCCATCACCCCCGCACTCTATGAGCAAGAGATGGAAGCGTTGGGTTATAGAATTTCTATGGTGCTTACTGCAACGGGGCAAATGGTTCGTCGTGCAGCCAGTGCGAGTGAAGTGACTTATACGGTCTACACCCGCGGCTTTGAATTTTGGGACAAGCGCGAAGAGCCACAAAAATACACACTGCGTATTGATGATGGCAAGGTTGCTTCAGTGGTTGACGTGGCCGGAGCCTCTTTACCCTTGGTGCGCATGGAGCCAGAAGAAATAGGTGGGATCTACCCTAATAATGTTGAAGACCGATTGTTGGTTAAATTAAATGGGTTGCCGCCGCTTCTGGGCGAAACATTAATTGCGGTGGAGGATAAACATTTTCTTGAGCATCACGGTGTTTCACCGGAAGCTATCTTGCGCGCGATGTGGGTGAATTTACGTGAAGGCGATGTGGTTCAAGGTGGCAGTACCTTGACGCAACAGCTCGTGAAAAACTTTTATCTCACGCAAAAACAAAGTCTTTCGCGGAAAATTCCAGAAGCGATTATGTCGCTCCTGTTAGAGCTGCATTACAGTAAATCGCAAATTTTAGAGACTTATATTAATGAAGTGTACTTGGGGCAAAGTGGATCGCGAGAAATTCATGGTTTCGGTTTAGCCGCTCAGCACTACTTCCGTAAACCGCTTATAGAGTTAAATACGCAGGAAGTTGCATTGCTGGTTGGGCTAGTTAAGGGTGCGTCTTATTACAATCCCTGGCGTAAACCTGAGCGAGCAAAAGAGCGGCGCAATATCATGTTGTCGGTGATGCATGCAGAGGGTTTAATTGACGAAAAGAAAATGCAGGCCGCGCAAGCTTCGCCATTAGGTTTGGCCGCAGAGAACGATGAAAGTTTGGTGAATTATCCGGCCTACGTTGATTTAGTAAAGCGCCAATTAAAGCAGGACTATCAAGATAGCGATTTGCGTGCTGAGGGTTTGCGTATTTTCACAACGCTTGCCCCGATGGTGCAGCGCCAAGCAGAAAAGTCGGTGAAGGCGCGTGTAGCTCAGTTGGAAAAACAATACAAAACAAAAGACTTGCAAGCAAGCATGGTGGTGACCTCGGTTGGCAGTGGAGAAATTCTAGCGCTGATAGGCGATAAAAATCCGCGGTTTACTGGGTTCAACCGGGCGCTTGATGCGCATCGTCAGATTGGTTCGCTGGTAAAACCTTTTGTGTATTTAGCGGCACTTGAACAACCGCAAACTTATCAACTCGGCATGCCCTTAAGTGATGATCCTGTGAGTATAAAATCTGGCGACGGTAAAATGTGGGAGCCCAAAAATGCTGACAACCTGAGTCATGGTTCTGTACCACTTTATCAAGCGCTGGCTCATTCCTACAATCAAGCGACGGCGCGCTTAGGCATGCAGCTCACGTTAAAAGCCGTTGCAAAAACAATAAAAGCGGCTGGGTATCCCGGTGATGTTCCACTTATTCCGGCCATGTTAATTGGTACTATCGATATGTCACCGATTGAAGTGGCGGGCATGTATCACACGCTGGCGGCGGAAGGCGTATACACCCCGTTGCATGCGATTCGCGAAGTTTTAAATTCAGAGGGGCTGCCGCTTAAGCGCTATTCGCTGGAATTGGATCAGCGTTTTACCATGCAAGGAATCTTTGCGCTGCAGTTCGCATTGCAAGCCGTTCTGCGCGAGGGTACGGGGCGTAGCGTGTACAATTCATTTCCGGAGTCATTGCCACTTGCTGGCAAAACCGGCACAACCAATGATCAACGCGATAGTTGGTTTGCCGGTTTTAGTGGTGAGCATTTGGCGGTGGTGTGGGTAGGCCGCGATGATAATTCGCAAACCCCTTTGACGGGTGCGGCGGGCGCCTTGCAGGTGTGGGCTGATTTAATGCGCCGACTTCCTACGCAAGGTGTTAATCAGCAAGCGCCAGAAGGCATGAGCTTTGATTGGATAGATGCGCAAACGGGGCTGCTAAGTGCGGACGGTTGTGAAGGTGCGCTCTGGTTGCCGATGCGCAATGAATATAAGCCCACACAGTCTGTTGAATGTATTTTAAAACCCATTGTTGAAGAACATTGGTGGCGAAAAGTGTTTAATTAAATCGGGTGTTTTTTTGTGGAGTACATCGTGAAAAGAAATTTATGGATAGTTGCCATTCTTGGTCTGCAGTTGGTGGGTTGTGGCACAAATGTTAAGCCACAACCATCCGCCCCGGTTGTTGAGAGTTCTTTGCCAGCGGAGGTTCCCGCCGTTGTGATTCCTGACATTCCGGCGATGCCAGTACCTATCCCGCCTGCGCCAACCAAACAACCGGTTCAAGCGCCTGCGGTGGCTACCAATGCGATAGCGAGTTTAGCGGTGCAAGCACGGGCCCATTATCAGGCTAAAAACTATCAGGCGGCGATAGCAATCGCGGAGCGTGGTTTGCGGATCGATCGCCGTGCGCCTGAATTGTATTTGTTGTTGGCGCAGAGTTATATTCAGTTGGCGAATACCCAGCTTGCGCAGCAGTTTGTGCAGCAGGGAATTCGTTATGCACAAGTGGGTTCAGAGGTGGCGCAAAAGCTGTTGAAAGTGCGAGATTCATTAGCGCATTAAAAATCCGAGTAACTATTGTGCGGGTGCGCGGGGCTTTAGCGTTTTTTTACTCGCTGAATCGTGTGAAATTTTTTGCTTATTTACCGATTTTTCCCGAGGTAAATAGCAATAAACCAACACCCGCCATAATGGCGATATCTGCCACATTGAATATTCCTGTGTGCAGCCAGCCAATTCCCATATACATAAAATCAACCACACCACCGTTATTGGTTATTCGGTCATAGAGATTACTGATCCCGCCACTGAAAACTAACGCACAGGCCTGCATTTGCAGGTTGTTCATGCTGTGCCTTTCTCGCAAGATGTAAATACCAAAGCCCAGTAAAAAAATGCCTACCAACGTACTAAAGATAAAATTGCGCAAGCCCTCAGGGAGGCTGCTGCCAAGACCCAAAAAAGCGCCGTGGTTAACTGAATAGATTAAACGGACGCTATCACCTAAAAAGCTTATTGGCTCGCGCGCGATTAAATATTGAGTGGCGATATTTTTTGTAAATTGATCAATGGCAATGGATACCAGAGTGGTGCTAGCAGCGAATATTAGTTTACGCATTGTTATGCTTTTCCTGTGAATGTCATAAGTAATCCCACGGCAATAAGTACCGCGCCAGAGATAATATTGAAAAGAGTTTGATGCTTAGGTGTTTTTAACCACGCCATGATTCGATTGCCCAAGGCGGCGTAGACGAACATCCAAATAAGATCACTCACGAGAAAAACGATCGTAAGCAAAGCATATTGGATGGCGAGCGGTTGGTCGTAGGTAATAAATTGAGGAAACAGGGCACCAAAATAAATGAGGGCTTTGGGATTACTGATGGCGATTAAAAATGAGCTTAGCCAAACCGACGAGTATTTGCTGGCAGGCGCTGCTTGTTCGCCATCGGGCTGCACGGCGTCTTGACGCATTAGCTGAACGCCCAAGAAGACTAGGTAGCAGGCACCTAGCCATTTAATGGCATGAAACAAAAAATCGCTATTGCTAACAACCAGCCCTAATCCAAGCGCGGAAAGCCCAACGAGAAATAAATTGCCTGCACTTGCGCCTAGCATTCCTTCAAAGGCTTTTGCCAAACCATACCGGCCGCCATTCGTCATACACGACAGCATTACGGGGCCGGGGCTCGCAGAAACGATCAGCGTCATGGAGACAAAAAGCGTAAATTCAGTGACTGGCATGCAGGGGCTCACCTAAATCAAGCCGAGTTATTGACTGAAGTATTGTCTGAGGGATTGCATTCAGATCCGCTGGGTTTGTACGCATTAGGGTCATATAGCCATTTACGATGAAATTGTTTATGTTATCGCCAATCAATTTAAAAAAAAGTAAAACGGCGCTGGCGATTTTGTGTGTGGCGCTAATACTTAAGCAACGGATGAAGACTTTCGCTTGCACTGATATCTTGAGGTGAAAACGAAATTGTTCGACCGGTTGGAGTTCCTCTTTGTTTGATTGTCCTCTAGTATGGTCTTGCCGGTGTTGGTAACTACACCGGCTTTTTTTTCTGTTTTTTTTCTGCTTTTTGTTTTTTCTGCTTTTTGTTTTTTCTGTTTGTTTGGTTGTTTGGTTGTTTGTGTTTTGTTTGTGTTGTGTCGGCAACGTCAGATTAGCCAGCGTCAGATTAGGTGAAGCTATTCTCGTCTCCAGGGAAAATGCCGGCTTTTACATCGCTCACATATTTTTGCATAGCGCCGGGAATGTCATTGGCCTCCAGCAAAAAGTTTTTAGAAAAGCTGGGTGGTTGCTCTGTTAAGCCAAGAATATCGTTAATGACTAACACCTGCGCATCAGTAGCTTTGCCAGCACCTATACCGATTATGGGAATACTAACGGTGCTAGTGATGCGCGCAGCGAGCGCTGCCGGTATGCATTCTAAAACCATTAAGTCTGCGCCTGCGGAGACAAGTGCTTTTGCGTCCGCAACAATCTTATCGGCCTGTGTATGATCGCGCCCTTGAACGCGATAGCCGCCAAACTTGTTCACCGATTGTGGGGTCAATCCTAAATGAGCGCAGACAGGAATGCCGCGCTCTGAAAGCATTTTGACGGTCTCAGTGAGCCACTCACCGCCTTCGAGTTTTACCATGTGCGCCCCCGCCTGCATTATGCGAGCAGCATTGTGTAGCGCTTTGCTGGGAGTGGCGTAGGTCATAAAAGGTAGGTCACCAATAATCAGTGACTTTTTGTTGCCGCGCGCTACAGCTTCTACGTGGTAAATCATGTGTTCCATAGTGACAGGAATGGTGCTGTCGTATCCGAGTACCGTCATGCCTAGCGAGTCGCCTACCAAGACTACCTCAACACCACATCGCTGGGCCATGGCCGCCATATGCGCATCATAAAGTGCGATTACAACAAATTTCTCTCCGGCGCCTTTTAGTTTATGGAGCCTGTGTACCGTAATTTGTTTTGTGAGCGCGCTGTTAGTGGTTGGTGTGCTGTTTACTGTTGAATAGGGCATGTTTAACTCACAGTGATTGCTGGCGGACGGGATATCAGAGCATAGGTGTTGGGTTGTAATAATGACGCCCACTTTTTATCGTCAATATGTACTCCACGAGTTGCTTAAAGTGGTCGCGATTCCCTGCCAGGTTGAGATCCTTTGCGTTAACAATTAGCAAGGGCGCTCCATCGTAATAATGAAAAAACTCAGTATAGGCGTCGTTTAAGGCTTTTAAATAATCCATGCTAATGCTTTGCTCGTTCGCGATACCGCGCTGGCGAATACGGTCTGCCAGAACGTTTAACGGCGCTTGTAGGTAGATCACTAGATCCGGACGCGGTGCGTCGATCAATAGTTTGTTGTAAACCTGGCGGTAGATGTTGAGCTCATCGTCATCCAGCGTAACACGAGCAAATAACTGATCTTTTTCAATGAGAAAATCTGCCACGCGAACTGGCTCAAAAATATCCGCTTGTCTGAGGCTTTGCAGTTGGTTAGCGCGCTGAAATAAAAAGAACAGTTGCGTCGGTAACGCGGTAGATTTCGGGTCTTGATAAAAACGTGCGAGAAAGGGGTTTTCTTCTGGCTGCTCTAGGAGAACATCGTAATTAAATAAGCTGGCGATATTTCTGGCAAGAGTCGTTTTTCCAACACCGATGCAGCCCTCCACAGCAATGTACCGAGGGAGCTTTACGTTCTGCAAGTCGAGGGATAAATCTTCAAACATGGCACTCACGGGAAGCTCCTTAATTTTTTAAGCGTTCCAACCCACTTTGGGAGCTGTTAGCGAGTAAGTCTTGCAAGGATGTCCCATCGGGCAGAATCAAATCGGGTGCGATGTCTGCCAGTGGGTAGAGTACAAAATTCCGTTGCTGTAGGTAAGGGTGAGGTACCTTCAGGCGATCAAGGTTAATAAAATGATTATCCAACAACAAGATATCTAAATCCAATGTGCGCGGCCCCCAGTGTTCAACTCTTACGCGTTGATGCGCGGCCTCGATGGATTGCAAATGGTCGAGTAAGTTTAACGGGGGGAGTTGAGTGTCAATTAACACAACTGCATTTATATAGTCTGGCTGATTCGCCGGGCCAACTGCACGGCTTTTATACAGCGGTGAACAAGCAAGCAAGTGGCTATTCGGCAGCTGAGCAATCTGGTCGAGTGCGCGCGCAATTTGATTTGGCGGGTTGTCTAAATTGCTGCCAAGGCCAATGTATGCGCGCGACATCTTATTCTGTTTTGCCGATGTCTAGGGCCTTTGGTTTACGCGGCCCACGGCGACGCGGTTTACTGCTGGAGTTCTGCTTGCCGAGATCTTCTACCATCTGCTCGCGCTCGCTGTCGTTTGCTTTTTGGAACGCCGTCCACCAACCTCCAAGACCGTGTAGTTGCTCGCCTGAGTCTTCGCGCATTAAAAGGAAATCATAGGCGGCGCGAAAGCGTGCGTGATCGAGAAGTCGTAACGCCCTAAGGCCCTGACGGCTGGGGAGGCGGTGTTGTAGATCCCAAATTTCACGCATGGGGATTAGAAATCGTTTAGGTATTGATGTGCGCGCTAGCTGCTGGCTAATAACATTCTGAGCCGCTTGCAAGTATGCTGCTTGAGGAGGCATTTTTTCGCTGAGTAACTGCTGCTCTTTTTGCAATGCCGGCCAAAGTATGGCGGCATAAATGAACGCGGGCGTGACAGTTTTTTCGGCTCTAATTCGTTTGTCAGTGTTAATCATCGACTGCTCGATCAGTGCAGCTCCAAGTTTATCTCCCGTCTTTTCTCCGATCTTTAGCGCGGCGTCGGCGCCGGGAAACAATTGCTTAAACAAGTCATACTCTCGCATCAAGTGAAAAGTTGCAGTCGCCGATCCGCTGAGGAAAAGTTTTAGCACTTCTTCGAAGAGACGAGCCTCAGATATATTTCCCAATAGGCTACTTAATTCACTAATGGGTTTGGCTGTGCCCGGTTCAATTTTAAACCCTAGTTTGGCTGCAAAGCGCACGGCGCGCAGCATCCTCACTGGGTCCTCTTTGTAGCGCGTGGCTGGGTCGCCAATCATTCTCAATGTTCGTTGTTTGAGGTCTTCCAGTCCATTGCAATAGTCTAATACCGCAAAATCCTTGAGGGTGTAGTAAAGCGCGTTAACAGAGAAGTCGCGGCGCACCGCATCGGTCTCTATGGTGCCGTAGACGTTATCTCTCAGCAGCATGCCTTCATCAGAGCGCGAGTTAGCGGGGCCGTCATCGTGGTGTCCACGAAAGGTGGTTACTTCAATAATTTCTCGCCCCATGCGTACATGCACAATCTGAAAACGACGGCCAATAATGCGTGCGCCGCGAAAAATTCGTCGTACTTCTTCGGGGGTGGCATTTGTTGCCACGTCGAAATCTTTCGGGAGGTTGCCGAGCAATAAGTCGCGAACGCCGCCACCGACGAGATAGGCTTTGAACCCGGCATCATCTAATTGCTTAATAATTTTAATCGCCGCTGGGCTAATATTTTTGCGCGAAATATTGTGCTGATCGCGAGGAATGACCAAAGGTAAACTGGCTTGCTTGCTTGGTTGGCGCGAGGATACAAAATTGAAGAAACGTTTTAACATAAGGTTTATGGCGCAGCGTAAATGAAAGAGAGGTCGATCGATGAAATTAGTCATGGGTGGGGAGTGTAGCAGATGCTATCTTCGAGAGGAAACGCGGGCAAAATCTCACTCCTGAATTAGTCTTGTCGCGTCCTACACGAGCCACTAATATGATGTGTAAAAAGCGGAAACGAAAACGGGAAAGCTTTTGGCTTTCCCGTTTGGACGGCAGCACAACGAAGGTGCTCATACGGCAATTAATGGGGGCATCCGTGGCCATATCCAATTCTTGTGCTATCCCATCCTCTGCCTGGTTAATATCTGCTTTATTGTGATGTCTCGTTACTTTTTAACTTTTAACTTTTAGCGCATTTTTCTATTTCATTATTATTGTCGTTATTATTTTTGTGTTTCTGTTTCTTATTATTTCTTGTTGTTATTTGGCTTGGTATTTTCTTATTATTTCTTGTATTTATGGCTGTATAAAAGCAGGTTGCGTGCCAATAAAATAAATTCTATATAAATCAATAGTTTGTGTATTTTTTGTGTTTTCTTATAGCTTTTTGTTATTTCTGATGGTTACAAATACCTAGAAGTTTGTTACTTCCATTGGGCGAGTAACACTTTTGTGACGGTAACAGTAGGTTAAGAGGTGGTAACAAAGCTTGCTAGCGCGTGCAGAGCGAGGAGTTTTTGGAAGGTGAAGTTTGCGATGGCATTTACAGAGATTGCGTTAACAATCTCGGGCGCTACACTAAATGGGCTAGGTGTTCTAAGGGGATTTCTGTTGCTTATTTTGCAACAGCGCTGGCAGCGCTATTTTTAGTTCTGGGAATGCCTAAGCGCTGACGTCTTTCCCACAGGCATTTGCGGCTGACGCCAAGCTTGCGAGCGAGTTCGGTTTCGCTCATTGAATCTTGGTGTTCAAGCACAAATCGTTGAAAATAATCTTCAAGCGATAGATCTTGGTTAGCACCATTGGAGTTTAGCGGGGGGGTGCCAAGCAGGGTTCTGGCTTGCCCAAAGAGCGTATTGGCTGCGTCGACCATTTCGGGGATTGGCGCGTCCGAGTCAATGGATAAAAGTTGCGCACTTATCTCGCTGCTGTCTTCGCAAAGTATGACCGCACGTTGTATGGCATTCTCGAGTTCTCTTACGTTCCCCGGCCATTGATAGGACATAATTGCGTCTATAGCGTCAGTGGATAGGCGTAACTGTGACTTGCCAAATTGGCTGCAATACCGCTGCAACAGAGATTCAGCGATGCTGATGATATCTTTGCCGCGCTCGCGCAGTGGCGGCAATGTCAGTTGAACAACGTTGATACGAAAATAAAGGTCTTCCCGAAACTTGCCTTCTTTTGCGAGCTTGCGTAAGTCGCGATGTGTTGCCACTACGAGGCGTACGTCTACTTTTCTTGATTCTACCGACCCTAATGGACGAACTTCGCCTTCTTGCAATACGCGTAATAAGCGCGCCTGGGCTTCGAGCGGTAGCTCACCGATTTCGTCAAGGAAAAGTGTGCCACCATCAGCGGCGGCGACTAATCCTTCGCGATTCGTTGCGGCGCCAGTGAATGCGCCTTTCTCATGACCAAAAAGCTCGGATTCAATTAAGGTTTCTGGAATCGCTGCGCAATTCACAGAAATCATGAGGTGATTATTGCGTTGGCTTTCTTCGTGCAGTGCTCGCGCGACGAGTTCTTTTCCTGTGCCTGTTTCACCGTGAATAAGTACAGTGGCAGCCGTGGGAGCGACTTTATGAATGCGATTGTAGAGGTCCTGCATAACGTCGCTGCTACCGATCATCCCTGCGATGGCTTTGCTGGCGGTTGTGCCGACCAGCCCCGCGGCTTGAGGGGAATTCTTGTCGATAATCTTAGCTTTGCCGATGACACGTTTGACGGCGGTGACCATTTCATCGTGGTCAAAAGGTTTTGCGACATAATCAACCGCGCCCATGCGCATAGAGTCTACTGCAGACCTAAGGCTGGCATAGCTGGTCATGATAAGTACGGGGGTTTCGCCGGCAAGCTTTATTAGGTCAGTACCGGGCGCGCCTGGTAGCCGCAAGTCGCTAACAATGAGGTCAAAATCTTTGAGGTTGAATTTTGTTGTTGCTTCCTTTACCGAAGGTGCTTCGCAGACTTCGTAGAGATTTCTCTCTAGCAGTTTTCGCAGCGCCGTACGGATAATGGTTTCATCTTCAACAATCAGAATTTTGCTCATAGCACTCTATCGACTTGGTTGATTCATTACGGTTGGTAACACCGGGTTGCTCAAAGTATACCGAACTTCCCACAACGAGAGACAGCTATCCTACCTTAAATATCGGCCAAAGAATCAACATGACGCGGTAATTTGACAATGAATTGTGCCCCTCGATTTCGGATGGTATCGGCGGGGCTGATGATGTCCAAGAGCCCGCCGTGATCCTC
>JAYWHF010000025.1:0-1905 GCA_043777855.1 Gammaproteobacteria bacterium
ACCATGACCACACGAATGCCAGCGCTGCGACATTCGGTCACCGCCGCAGGTACATTGCTGCGCAGGGGGTCGGCAAACCCGATGAGGCCGAGATATTCAAAGGCGATGGCGCGCGGTGAACCGGGTAGGTTCTGTTGCTCGGGCAAGCTTGTGGTTTTAGCCACTCCTAGAACTCGAATTCCTTGGCTGGCGAGTGCGTCGGCTTGTGTACTTATTGCGGCTATTTTTTCTGGCGTTAAATGACAAAGTTGTGCGATCGCCTCGACGGCGCCTTTAGTGTGAGCCGTCCTAGTACTGTCATTGGCACCTGCGATGATATTGGTAAACGCCAATAAATCTGGTCGCAACCCGTAGGTATGAAGAATCTTGAGGTCTTTTAGTTGTTCGATGACCTTTGGCAGTTCTGCGGCTGCGAGTTCGTGTATGGCTTTATCCATTGGATCACTAGGCGCAAACGGGCAGGCGAGTAACGCCCCTTCCAAAATTGGTTGTAGATCGCTCGTTAGCGAAACTTTATCGCCGCTTTTCCAGCTATTTTTGGCGGCAGGCTGCTCGTCTTTATCAAGGCTAGCAGTTCCATGAATGGCGACAAGTGTCATGCGGTTTTCGGTGAGGGTGCCGGTTTTATCGGTACATAACACGGTGGTAGCACCGAGGGTCTCTATCGAAGAGGCGCGGCGAGTCAGTACCCGCGCTTGCGAAATACGCCAAGCCCCCATCGCCATAAAGACCGCCATTACCAGTGGGAATTCTTCCGGCAATAAGGACATGCCAAGGGCAATGCCACCTAGCAATGCCTCCAGCCATGAGCCGCGCAAAAAACCAAATAGCAGTACCGTTATAATGGCGGCGATGAGCCCAATAATCGCAAAATTACGCACAAATCCGCGCAGTTGAGCTTGCAGATGGGGCTGTTCAGTTTCGATGCTGCTCAGCGCGTGGCCAATTTTTCCAATTTCAGTTTTCATGCCGATGGCATGCACCTGCGCGCGACCCGAACCACGCACTACGAGGGTACCCGCAAAAATGCATCGGGTATCTTCGCCTCCCGGCGGTTTAGGGGGCTTGCTCCTAGCGGGCGGTATCGGTACAAGTTTTTTATGTACAGGATGCGATTCACCTGTGAGCAGCGATTCATCGACCAACAAATCATCCGCTATCATCAATATGGCATCCGCCGCAACACGGTCACCTTCTGAAACGATAATGATGTCTTCGCGCACCACTTCTCGGCCGGCGATGTGAATAGGCTCTCCGTCTCGCAAGACCAATGCTCGAGGGCTCGCGAGGTCGCGCAGGGCTTCTAACACTCGCTCGCTGCGCGTTTCTTGCACCAAGGTAATGGATACAGAAAAGCACGCAAACAGCAGCAACAGCATCGCTTCCATTCTGTCGCCCAGCAGCAAATAAATAACACCTCCGGCAAGCAAGAGCGCAAACATAGGTTCGCGCAATACGTCGCTTAAAATTCCAATGAAGTTGCGTTTATTGACCGATGGCAGCTCGTTATAGCCCTCGTCTTTTAAGCGTTTTGCGGCTTTGCGGCTGGTCAGGCCAGCACTGGCGTGCGAGTTTTTTGGGTCACTTTTGCTTGGCTCATTTTGTGGGTTTGAGTTGAGTGCTTGCATGGGATCTTCCATCTCTAGGTCTACCCTAAAACGTTAAACGATGCGGTAAATTGTGTCCACAATGACTTGCGATGCATATCAACTGCGCAAGTTAATATTCCATCGATAGGCGAAAAAAAGGTGTCTATATCCGTGACAGACATGGCTCGCCTGAATCGCGTCAGATTAAGTGGTGATTCAACGAAGGTCTGTGCGTTAACAGACTTAAGATTTTGACAGGTGTGCTTGGGCTGTTAGCTATTCTGCCGCTGCTGCCAAGCGTCGGGTTCCTTTCCTT
>JAYWHF010000026.1:0-1904 GCA_043777855.1 Gammaproteobacteria bacterium
CCACTGAACTACCCGCCTCAGTGGCGGTGAAGCCAAGGCCATTGAGGTGGGCAGTGTGGAATCCAACAGGGTGTAGCAAACCGCTAGAACGTATATTCAGCTTGTAAAAACACTGTGCGACCATAGGCGTCCACGTAACGAGGATCCCAACCTACTTGGGCACCTGCACCGCTGGTTCTTAGTGATATAGGCGGCTCTTCGTCTAACAGATTGTTGATGCCGAAGGTTACTCCTAACTTATCACTCAGCAACTTAACTTTGGTTTGGTAGTTCACTGTGTAGTAGGCCTCTACTTCTAACTGGATGTCGGTATCGGTGCTGTAATCAACAGCGCCGGTATCATCAAACGCGTTAAAGGTTTGGGCCTGGTCTAAGTAGCCAGAGCGATAACTCAAGGAAATATTATGGCTAAACATACCTTGGTCTAAGCCAACGCCAAGATGCATTTTATTGCGGAAGGTAACGGCATCATTGCCGCCGAACTTGCCCAAGCTGCTGCCGTTTAGCTCACTCTCCGATTTAAGCATATAGGTTCCGCTGAAGCTTGTGGTTAGCATACCAATACCGATATCGAAAGTTTGACTGAAGCTGTAATCGATACCGGAGGCATCATACTTACCACCGTTAACCGCCGCTTGGATGATGGCAAGCTCATCCTCTCCCGTGGCCGCGTTGAACTTGGTGGTAAACAGGCTTCGATAGAGAACTGGGTTGGCGAAAATATCTTGCTCGTTTAACCGCTCAACAACATCGGTAATGGCTACTTTCCAATAATCAACGGTCATGCTGGTTTTGGCGGTTGGCGTAAAAACGACACCGACGGTTTCTTGGGTAGAGCTCTCAGGTTTAAGTTCTGCAAAGCCTTGCCGATAGACGTTCGCTTGAAATTCTCCGGGTAAGCAACTTCCTGCCAAGGCGTCTGGAGCGGTAAATGGGCAGGAGTAGCTTCCAGAAGTTACACCAAACTCAGTCAATGGTTCGGCAATTTGCAGCATGCTGGGGGCTTTGAAGCCAGTGCCGTAAGATGCGCGCAACGCGAGCCCATCGATGATGCCCCAGCGGCTGCTAATCTTGTAGGTTGTATCTTCCATAGTCTCGCCGACAGTGCCAAAACCTTCGGAGTCGACAGCATCGATACTGTCGAAACGCACCGAGGCGGTAAATTCAAGGCTGTCTAAGACCGGCATGAGTAATTCGCTATAAACACCCCATTGCGCCCGGCTCATGTCGTAGGGCGTGTCTTTGGACAGAAATAATAGGGTTTCGTTGGCGTTAGCGTCAGAGATTGTGCGCTCATAAACACTGTCGCGGTAGTCGAATCCAACGGCGATTACGGCATCGCCGCCGCCTAAAGTAAACAGCGGCACTGAGCCAACACCTTCGAGCGCGTTAAACGTCGTTTTGGTCGCGTCCCAAGGCCCGCTGTAAATGGTTTTGGCTAACGCGGCCTTTTCTTCTGCCGTGATTTTGTCCGGTGTGGTGAAAATGTCGAGGCCGCCCGATGACACTAAGTCAACAAAGGGATCGAGAAGCAGCCAGCCCGTTGGGTAGTTTTGCTCTTGTGAGTTTTGCCCGTGGGTGAGGGCGCCGGAATAGTCTATGTCACCAACTGAACCTTCAAAGCCTGTAACAAAATGCAGTGCATCTGACAGGTATTCAGTGGTGCGGTTGCCCGCAGGCAAAGCACGCCACCGGCCCGTTACGCCGATCAGATTAGCGGATTCATCGGGGGTCAAGAAAGGCGTTAAGTACTTGGCGACCAATGCGGAATCGTTTGGAATAGGTACGCCACCGGTTGGATAAGGCGCTACACGAGATGTTAACGAGTTCTCAGAGTAAACCAGGGTAGCGAAGGCGGTAAGATCGTCCGTGACTTTGAAGTGGCCATTTAAGAACAAGGTATC
>JAYWHF010000027.1:0-1899 GCA_043777855.1 Gammaproteobacteria bacterium
AGATGCTTCAGAAAAAACCAGCAAGAGTAAAAAAATATTTCAAACATGAAAAAATTCAGTATGCGGCATAGTGGATATATTTATCCGCCGGGTTAATAACAATAGTCTTAGGTCATGAAAGTATTCGCCAAGACGATTAATGTTGCTACCGATATAGCCTATGGGGTTATTTATTTCATGGGCAACGCCTGCCGCTAATTGGCCTATGGACGCGAGCTTTTCTTGTTGAAGCAACTGCCCCTGAGTTTGTTTTATGGTGTTGATAGATTCGTTTAGTTTTTTATTAGACTCTTCTAATTCAATTGTACGTTCACCTATGCGAGATTCTAGCTCTAGATTCATGATTTCTAGCTGCAGTGAATGCTGTGAGAGTTCCGTGATTACCACCTCAAAACTTTCAAGGACTAAAAGAAACGTCTGCAAAAAGTCATCGAAATATCCATTTGTGATACGTCCCTCTAGTTTTTTTTGTTTTTTCTTTTCTATCGCAATGAGAGCTTTAACATGTATCCAGCGTGCGTGTGAAACGCCATTGCTTAGGTAATTGGTTAAACCCGCAACGCCTAAGGCTATGCCTCTAATTTCATTTAGTGGAACAATAAATAATTTGTGAATGACTAAAAACAACGGAATTATGTAGCAGCCGCACAAGTTTTTTCCTAGCCTAACCCCTATTGTTTCCTCATTAACCACACGAGGAAATTAACATGGCCGAGTCACACGTAGTATCAGGTTTACTTTCAAAGCGCGAAGAAATTGCAGGGCAAATAACCACAATTCAAGCTGAAATTGGGCGATTGCAAGGCGCGCTAACGCATTTGGATAATACCATTAAGCTGTTTTCACCGCAGTATGATTTACGCACAATAAAAGGCAAGCGCACTTACACGAAAAGTAAGAATTTTGAGCGAGGTGAAGCGCAGCGCATGACGCTGGATGTATTGCGGGAATTTAAAAAGCCGTTGTGTAGCCGTGAAATTGTCGATGAACTGCTAGAGCGTAAAAATATTGAATCGACTACAGCGAATATAGTGAATTTACAGAAAAATATTTTGACGATCTTACACAGCCTAGAAAAACGTAACATCATTGTCCAAGTGGATAATGCAGGCGGCGCATTAAAATGGAATATTGCTTAGGCCGCTAAACGCTCCGCTTGACGTTTATTCCCCTGCCAATAACCGCACCAGTCATGGTGCGTTTTTGTTTTTACGCACTTGGTTAAAATATCGGTAAAGATTTTACCGTTCGGCCAGCGGCGAGTATCTTCACGATAAGCCGCCTCATTCGCATAGTTCGCTAAATATTCAATGCCGAATTTATGCGTTTGGCCATACTGCATCCTGCGAAAACGCGCAAAATAACTTTCAGCCATGTTGTTGCTAACGCCGTCATCAGTTGAATATTCGGTTTGATGGTTAACGCGCTTGGTATCGTATTTTGCATGAAGCGGATCATAAGCAGGGCTTTCATCCGCACAAATAGTTGAGCCTTGCACTACAACACGATCAGCCAATTTAATTACATCCGCTTGGTTCTCAGACTTCACCACAAACGTAATTGTTTTGGTTGCGCCTATCGTGGCATCATTGGAATTGTTTTGGCTTTGTAGTGCCGCAGGTAGCGCACGTTGACGAAACACCAATACGCAGCGTTTGGTAGGTTTTTGGTGAATCGCTAAGCGTCTATCAATACGATCCGCTTTCTTATTCTTTGGACGAATGTGGCCGTTAACATAAGCACCATCAATATGAACCTCACCCGACAATTGCGCCATGTCGCGCTGTTCCATCAACGACTCGCGGATTTTATGTGCAAGTACAAACGCGGTTTTGTATTGCACACCTAAATCACGACCAAGCTGTAAGGCAGAAATACCTTTAACGGCGTTGGTGTAAA
>JAYWHF010000028.1:0-5288 GCA_043777855.1 Gammaproteobacteria bacterium
TGTGGTTCGGCAGATAACCGCAAGTCTTGTAAAGGCAATGCATAAACCCGAGTACGATAAACTCGCAGCGATACATCTCCCCAGCTAATGTCCACTTCCGCATCTTGCCTACCCAAAATAATTTGACGCTCAATTTGCGCAAAATGTTGCTGCTCCGGAACGCACAGGCCCTGCCCCCGCAACCAAACTCGCAGCAGATTCTGGCGGCGCGCTAGGGATAAGTTTGCAAGATAAGCGAGTGTGATACTGGTTCCAACACGCTCAACGCTAAACTCGGCGAGTTTTAAATCTTGTGCCGCAAGCTCTTCAATCAACGCCTCATTTGCCGCACAAAGCTCAGCGGTCTGTTGCCATTTCTGTGCAAAACCGGGCCAACGCTGACGAAGCAAAGGCATCACTTGATTGCGCAAATAGTTGCGATCGTAATGGTCATCTCTATTACTCTCGTCATTCACCCATTCAAGTTGATGACTATGGGCGTAGCTTTCCAGTTCTGCGCGAGTAAAATCTAATAACGGACGATAGATACTACCCTCACCCAACGAGCGTGAACGCGACATGGCCGCCAAACCACGTGGGCCAGCACCGCGCAATAAACGCAACAAAAGAGTTTCAGTTTGATCATCGGCGTGATGCGCAGTCAGCAACACATCACCACAGGTCATATGATCGGTAAACACCGCATAACGAGCATTGCGTGCGGCATCTTCTATACCACGGCCTTTATTTTCCACTAACACTTTAACGGCAGTAAAAGGTACGCCAAGCCGCTCACAAAAATCCGCACAATGCTGCTGCCAGCTGTTTGCGTTAACGGATATTTGGTGATTAACATGCAGCGCATGAAGTTGAACCGGAAGCTTTAACGCCGCCAATGCGTGCATTAGAACACAGGAATCTAACCCCCCAGAGAGCGCAACCCACCAGCGTATTTCAGTAGAAGCGCTGGCAAGCGAAGGTAATTGATGCTTAAGTTTGGCGGGTGAAAAAGTCATATCGCGCACTATGCAGACAGAAGCCGCCATTTAAACGGATATTCAGCCAAATAAAAACCGCCGAATCGCAGTTACAAAAAAAATGTTACAAAACAAATATGGAAAAGCCACAATGCGCTTAACAACAACAGGCAGACCTCTATGCAAAATATTCACCCGTACGGTTATTGGCCATCCAACATCACCGCTGATTTATTAACCGCACAAGCCCTACGCTTGAGTGAACCACAAGCGTTAGAAGATGAGGTTTTTTGGTTGGAAACACGTCCCAATGAAAAAGGTCGCAATGCCTTAGTGCATTTCTCCGCCAACGGCGAACGCACAGATCTACTGCCAGAGCCTCACAGTATTCGCACCCGCGCTCACGAATACGGTGGTGCTAGTTATTTAGTAACAGCTCAGCGTATTTTTTACATATTAGATGCTGACCAGCGCATTTACTGTATTGAACGGGCAACCCATAAAATTTCGCCATTAAGTCACGAAGGCCACTATCGCTACGCCGATTTTTGTTGGGATGAAAAACGCCAACGCTTAATTTGCGTACGCGAAGATCACAGCATCACCAACAATGTAACTGTAAATAAGAATGTAACTGCCAATAAAAATGAACAGTCAAAAACAGAAGAGCGTAATGAAGAGGAGCGCAATAAAGAGGAACGTAATGAAGAGGAGCGCAGTGAGATTATTGCCATAGAGCTAAATGGCGATATAAAGATATTAGTTACCGGCGCCGACTTTTATAGCAACCCACGTTTAAATCCTGCTGGTGATACCCTCAGCTACTTATGCTGGAATCATCCACAAATGCCGTGGGATGGCAGCGAATGTTTTTGTGCCCAGCTAAACGATTCAGGCGAACCGATTGCGCAACGACTGATTGCAGGAAGCAAGCATGAATCTATTTTTCAACCGCAGTGGTCGCCCAGCGGTGATTTATTTTTTGTATCGGACCGCAATAATTGGTGGAATATTTATCGTTACAATGTTGCACAAAAAAAAGATGAGATTATTTTCGAGATGAACGCGGAATTTGCCACGCCGCAATGGATCTTTGGCATGAGTACTTATGGCTTTTTAAATAACGCAGAAATTTTTTGTTGTTACAGCCAACAGGGGCAATGGCAATTAAGTACTATCAACATCAACAATAAAACCTTACGCCCTATACTAACAACATTTACCGACATCGCCGGAATAAAATGCCACAACAATAAAGGCTATTTTCTTGCAGCGAATGCAACACAAGCCAGCGAATTATTTTGTTACGACAATCAGCAGTTAACATCACTGGCAAAATCAAGCAACACTCAACTTGCTGAAAACGAGCTATCCTTGCCGCAAGCGCTAACCTATGCAACGCGCGATCAGGAAATTGCTCATGCATTTTATTTCGCTCCGAAAAATTCTCAGGTTGCAGCACCGCCACATACCTTGCCGCCCTTAATTGTTATGTGTCACGGCGGGCCAACGGGTGCCACAGAAACATCGCTCAATATAAAAATACAATTTTGGACCAATCGTGGCTTTGCCGTATTGGATGTTAATTATCGCGGTAGCACAGGTTATGGTCGCCAATATCGTGATCGCCTCAAACAGAATTGGGGCATTACCGATGTAATTGATGTTTGCAGTGGCGCAGATTATTTAATTGCGCAAGGTTTGGTCGATAGCAATAAAGTTGCCATTCGAGGTAGCAGTGCCGGTGGCTACACCGCACTTGCAGCACTGACTTTTAGCGATACATTTACTGTGGGCGCCAGCTTATATGGCATTGGCAATTTAGAAACACTTGCCAAAGACACCCACAAATTTGAAGCGCATTACCTAGATTCACTGATTGGCAACTACCCAGCCGCTCGTGATATTTATGAAGCCCGCTCCCCCATTAATCACATAGAAAAACTAAACTGCCCTGTGATATTTTTGCAAGGATTACAAGACAAAGTAGTTCCACCCAATCAAGCAGAAGCAATGGTGGCAGCACTCACGCAAAAAGGTATTAAAAATGCGTACATCACATTTCCTGATGAAGGCCACGGATTTCGTCAGGCAAATAATATAAAACACGCGATTGAAGCAGAACTCGCTTTTTATCAATCCATTTTTATCAACATAGACACATCAGGTACATTATGAGTCGCTGGCGTCCACCTAGCCCCAAGGGTTCAACTTACATTACTGCCGCAGGTGCAAAACGTTTAAACGATGAGCTTAAACAATTGTGGAAAGTTGAGCGCCCAGTGGTTACTCAAGCCGTTCATGAAGCGGCGAAGAATGGCGATAGAAGTGAAAACGGCGATTACATTTATGGCAAAAAACGTTTGCGTGAAATTGATTCGCGCGTACGATTTTTAAGTAAACGATTGGAAGTACTCATCGTCGTCGACAAGTTACCCGACGATAAAAGTAAAGTGTTTTTCGGTGCTTGGGTAACTCTAGAGGACGATGATGGAAACGAACAAATCTATCAAATCGTTGGCCCCGATGAATATGATGTAGGCCAACATAAACTGAGTATGGATTCGCCGTTGGCACGGGCGATGATGGGCAAACGACTGGAGGATGAAATTGTGCTGAAAAAACCGGAGGGTGAAGAGTTTTATTACGTCACAAACATTGAATACAAACCTTACGATACTATTTGATTTTTTTCATTACCGCGGCACCACACGCATTGTTTTAAAAAATCAACAAATGTCGGAAGGCGGCTTCGCCTTTTCCAACCCACAACTCATTCCAAGTTATGTGTTGCAAAAAATATTCAACGTAGGTTGGAAAAGCGCAGCGCCTTCCGACATTGCATTATCACCGCACCGCACAAGACATGTAAAATATGTCGGTAATGTCTCATCAAAAACGTCGATAATGTTTCATTAAAAATGTCGATAATGTTTCATTAAAAATGTCGGAAGGCGGCTTCGCCTTTTCCAACCTACAGCTATTCACCACGCCAATTCTCGTGGTAAATACCTTTTTTCACGTAACCATGAAACGACGAATACGGCCAGTCTTTTACCTGTGTTATCAAGCTATGTTTTAACGGATTGATATGTACATAATCAATGTGATTGCGATAATCTTCATCCGATTTAATAGTGTGCTCCCAAAACCGTCGCTGCCAAATACCGCGCTCGCCTTGTTTAATTCGCGCAACAGACCGGCATTCATCTGCTGGAATTATTTTGCTAAACAATTTTTTAATTTCACGCCAACGCCCTGAATAATCCGCATCGCTTTCAGGTAACGTCCATACCGCGTGCAAGTGATCTGGCAACACCACCCACGCATCAATATGAAATGGCCGTTTACGTTTTACCTTGGCCACAGATTCACGCAAAGCATCAACGTAATCCACCAGTAATGTTTTTTTACGATCCAACAAATTCACCGTAAAAAAATACGTACCGCCCGCCACATAATTTCGCCGATACACCGACATAAAGCCTCCCTATAAAAAATAAATTTATTTATGTGTAGGTTGGAAAAGGCGCAGCCGCCTTCCGACAAAACATCCCACCCCACCACCAAAACACACCCATACCATTCAAGACGTAGGTTGGAAAAGCGCAGCGCCTTCCGACATAATATTGCCGCAGCAACGCACGCATTATTTTAAAAAATTAAAAAATGTCGGAAGGCGGCTTCGCCTTTTCCAACCTACACTCATTCCGGTTTACGCGTTGTGTTGATGAATTGTTGGTTGGGGCAATATAGCGTTGTAAATAACAGGCATTTTTCCTTTCCATTTTTCCCAAAGATTTTCATCCGCGATTAACTCCGCCATAAAATGGCTCACATTAATTCTGCTAGTAACACCTGCATCGAAAATTGCACTTCTTGTTGGCGAAAGGTAAGTATCGTAGCGAGTCACTTCGTTTTGATCAATTAAACTATCAGGGCGAATGGCAACCCACTCAATCGCATTACTTTTTTTGCCGATTTGAAGACGCAGGTAATCTGCCGCTCTCTCATTATCCAACTGTGGAGGCACAAGCAACCGAAGTAGTGCAATGACACATTGCTGAGCAAATGAAATGGGTTCGAGTAAATCGCGGTTACTATTGCCCGATGTATTCATAAGTACAAACTTGACCGGTTGATCTTGGTTTTTTTCTTGGTGGTTTGCTTGGTTGCTTGCTTGGATCACATTGCACAGCTTGCGAGTAGTCTCACTCACCAACATCTGTGGGTAACCGTAAAATCCTTTTAAGCTCATTCTGTGCCCCAAACAGGAGACAACAGCGCTACAGCCTTGAAGATGTTTAGCGATCTCCGCATCACTGAAATCTA
>JAYWHF010000029.1:0-1898 GCA_043777855.1 Gammaproteobacteria bacterium
GCGGTGTTGATGATGCCGTCATGCAGAAACACAACATCAACAATATCGATATGGTTGTTGTAAATTTATATCCTTTTGAAAAAACTATTGCGAATAAAAACTGTTCTTTAGAAGACGCCATCGAAAATATTGATATTGGCGGCCCGACAATGGTTCGCGCAGCCGCAAAAAATCATGCTCATGTCAACATAGTAGTTAACACATCTGATTACACAAAAATTTCAGATGAACTAAAAAACAATAACGGTTGTACATCTTACAAAACCTGCTTTGATCTAGCGATTAAAGCTTACGAACATACTGCCGCTTACGATGGCGCTATAGCAAATTACTTTGGTCGTATGGTTGATGGTGGTAGCGCTGATTTTCCACGCACATTCAATACTCAATTCATCAAAGCGCAAGAAATGCGTTACGGTGAAAATCCCCACCAAAAAGCCGCATTTTATGTAGAAAAAAATTCGCCAGAAATTTGTATCGCGACAGCGACTCAATTACAAGGCAAAGAATTATCCTACAACAATGTAGCGGATACAGATGCTGCGCTTGAGTGCGTAAAGTCATTCGCCCAAGCCGCATGTGTGATTGTTAAACATGCAAATCCTTGCGGTGTTGCTGTTGCTGCCACTATAAAAGCGGCCTACGATTTAGCCTATGCAACGGACCCAGAGTCAGCATTCGGAGGAATTATTGCGTTCAACCGAGAACTAAATGCCGAAACTGCTCAGTCCATTATTGAACGTCAATTCGTTGAAGTCATCATTGCCCCTAGCGTTTCCGCGGAAGCCGTTGAAATAGTGAAAACCAAACAAAATGTGCGCCTGCTTATCACTGGCCAATGGAATTCAGAAAAAGTAAAAAGCCTAGACTATAAACGCGTGAATGGTGGTTTGCTGGTGCAAGATCGCGACGATGGAGTCATCACTGAAAGCGATTTGAAAATCGTAACGCGGCGCGCTCCAACAGCGCAAGAAACCCACGATCTACTATTCGCTTGGAAAGTTGCCAAGTTTGTAAAATCCAATGCCATTGTTTATGCCAAAAACTTGCAAACCATTGGCGTAGGCGCCGGTCAAATGAGCCGAGTAAATTCTGCACGTATAGCGGCTATAAAAGCCGAGCACGCCGGATTACACGTGGCGGGCTCAGTCATGGCGTCCGACGCATTCTTCCCGTTTCGCGATGGACTAGACAACGCGGGCAAAGCAGGCATTAAGGCCGTTATTCAACCTGGTGGCTCAATGCGCGACGAAGAAGTTATTACCGCCGCT
Organism: Gammaproteobacteria bacterium; assembly: GCA_043777855.1. Taxonomy (GTDB): domain Bacteria; phylum Pseudomonadota; class Gammaproteobacteria; order Pseudomonadales; family Cellvibrionaceae; genus Cellvibrio. Next base: position 1,272 of record JAYWHF010000029.1, read on the forward strand.
AACGAACATGACATTGCAATGGTATTTACCGGCATGCGTCATTTCCGCCACTAGTAACTGTGCGCTTAACCTCCCGAAAAAATAGGTTTATTGGGGGGCAAAAAATGAGAGATTTTAGTTATGAACGTATTAATTATTGGCGGTGGTGGACGCGAGCATGCTCTTGCTTGGAAAGTCGCGCAGAGCACTCAGGTTGAAAAAGTTTTTGTTGCACCCGGCAACGCAGGCACCGCCCTTGAAAAAAAAACTATCAATGTGCCGATCGATATTTTAGATTTCGCCGCACTCGCTGAGCTTGTCCGAGATAAAAACATTGGCCTAACAATAGTTGGCCCAGAAGTACCGCTAGTGGCTGGTGTGGTAGATTATTTTAACGAACGCAATCTACCCTGCTTCGGGCCCACCAAGGGCGCAGCACAACTGGAAGGATCAAAGGCTTTCACCAAAGACTTTTTAGCGCGCCATAAAATTCCTACTGCTGACTATCAAAACTTTACTGACTTAGAACTTGCGCTCGCTTACTTACGTAAGAAAGGTGTACCCATTGTGATAAAAGCCGATGGCCTTGCCGCCGGTAAAGGCGTAATCGTCGCAGAGACTCTAAAACAAGCCGAAGACGCCGTGCGC
>JAYWHF010000030.1:0-5275 GCA_043777855.1 Gammaproteobacteria bacterium
TCACCACTTAAATAAAGAATGTCAGTAGGGCCGCTGCCATCAACATCCACTAAGCGAATTCGGCGCGGGTCGAACATGTCTTGGTGGTCAAACCTTGGGGCATTACCCATCAGCACTTTAGCGCCGAATCGACCATAACCTAAATTCGGCCAATAACAGGTTTCACCGTTGCGAATGCGCACTATGTCGGTGAGCCCGTCGCCACACATGTCAGCGAGAAATAAAGTTTGTGTGGCGTCGGCAAACACTAATCGCACACCTTCTTCACCCGAGGGAACCTGAGCAAACTCAGCAGCAGAAAAACCACGTTCGGCCAGTGAGGGGTACCAAGTAAATACATCCTCTTCAGTAATGAGTGCATCGGCGTGACCATCACCGGTTAGGTCGATAAAACGCAAGTTTGGATCGTCCCAACGAATCTTTGGCAGCAATGCAAACGGGATAAACTGTTCCCAGTCACCTTGGGCATCACGCTCGTAAAAACCTGACATAGGCTGCTCGAACTCAACTACATCGAGTTGACCGTTACCGTTTAAATCCATTAAACGCTGGCCACCAGCCAGAGCACGACGCACAGGTGTATTGGCGACAACACGGCTCGGGGCAAAACGGCCATCACCGAGATTAGCGGCATAGTGCCAAGCATCACCAGCTTCACTTAAAACACCCGACAAGCCTTCTCCGTCCAAATCTACCCATTGAGCGCCAGGCCCCTGAGTGCCCACAGGTAAACCCTGCAAATCTGCACGATTTAGATTGTGAATCGTTGGGTCTATTTGCGATTGGCTATAACTGAACTCAATGGGAGGTGTTTGTCGGCTTTCCAACAAGCCCGTGGCCCGCCGTTCATGAGCCCAAGATTCAATACTACTCACTTGGCTGTAACCGGTGAAATCGCCAATAAGTTTTGTGTAATTGAAACGCATGGAACGCACCAAGGCGGAAGTTCCAAGACTAGATTCTGAAAAGTGGTGAAACATCAGGACACGTTCTACACGACGCGAAGTGCGACGCTCGAAACCAGCACGATAGTCAGAAAACGGGTCGGGTCGCAGCGGCCAAGTAGTATCAGATAGGGGGCGCGGATCTATTGCCGAATGATCGCCAAAATCAAACACCAGCTCGAACATCCAGTCATCAGGTAACGCAATTTCTAACTCTTCTGGGTGCAACTTTGGCAAATACGCGGTTCGGTTGCCATAAAGCACACGCTTTAAATACCGCGATGAAGTGCGACTTTCTGGTGTACGTTGAAACTCCCAGGGTTGATCTTCTGTGCCTTCCTCGTTGTCGGCCACATACTCATAAACAAGGACATTGCCTTTATCATCGTAACTTTCACAAGGAAGCCATTGAAAAATTCGAGAGGGGTCTGTGGGGTCTGAAACACGGCTGGCGGCGGTACGACCAAACCACTGCGTGATATTGTTTCTGTCGATGAGTCGCCAAAAAGTTTCTGAGCTTGCATCGCTTGCAGACCAGCGCTCAATCCAAACGAAGCTTCCTTCTATGCGCGGAATGTAGCGCTTCACAGTATACGAACGGCCGCTTAGCCGGAGCGTTTGAACTGCAGAAATACCCGTAGTTTCTGCGTCAATCACTGGCACTAAATCTTCTGCGCCCGCAATTAGAAAAACATCCGATTCTTCGCTATCAAAATAACGAGGCAAACCTTTTTCAGTTTTGCGAGTGATGGACGATAGGTTAAGTTGCCAACCCAAACCGAACGCACCGTTTCCGGCACCTGAATCATATTGAAGTGAAAGCGCGGGCTGAAAACCGCCACGACCCGGTGAAATAGGCAATGGAACAGAAAAGCTTCCCGTGCCAGTAGCGGATTGCACGGAAAACTTTTCGCTCGTTCCCCTAATGGCACCACCACCTTTTGGTAAGGATATTGTGGGAGCAGTTATTAAGTTACTGTTGCCTTTTTTATCGTTATGTTGCTCGTCTGAATTCATGAATCAGGTTTCCTAGAATCAAGTTTTCTAGAAGCATAGCCGTTACCTACTAACTGGTCATTTGTAAAGAATACTCTTCACTTTAAAACGCGCCGTAAATACTTCCGTGTAGGCTTGAATCGGCATCCATGCCTCATAGGGTTTTAAAGTGAAGCGTATTCTTTATTTGTGCCCTGCTAGTAACTAGGTCAAGCAAATAGCACGTTTTCATTTTTGAATTCACATTTATTTTTTTAAGTTCGCGCTTTATTTTCCTGCAAGTGCATTTATTTTTTTGATTTTTCTGCTGCGCATCCAATGAAACGATGTAATGAAACATTGTAATGAAACCTTGCAATGAAACCTTGTAATGAAACGATGCAATGAAAGATCGTTTAACTTACGCCCACCGGCTACGAATATCTGTAACTAATCTTATTGATTCACTGTGACATTTTCACAATCAAACCGAGAACGGCGCAGGCCGCAATCACGTGAATAACTTTACGTGTACTGATCAAGCAAAACCGGGCTCTTTATTAGGGCTCGTTATCACGACTCTTTATCAGAAGACACCAAGCGCAACAAATGGAAAGCCCTATCAAACCTAATTATGCATATTAGGTATATAAAACCGTATATCAATAGCAAAAAAATTCTGCTAGCATAAATTTGAGCCTTAAAAAATTAGCGGTTGCCGTGCTATCCATCGGCGTTAACTAGGCTCCAATTTTTCCAGTAACGCGTTACGATAAACAACTTATAGGTGAGGTATGTGCATGAAAACTCCGTGGCCTACGCCAGAGCAACTGATTGAACTCGCGAAAGAAGCTCCCGACGCATTGGAAGCATTACGCGTCCGGGAAATTGAATCGGTGATCAACTCTGCACCGCACCATTTACAGCCTCGTTTGCGCGGATTGCAATTCCAAATTGACGCTAAAAGACGATTAAGTAAAACGCCTATGGCCTCTTGCCTTGAAGTGTTTCACATGATGTACGATTCCTTTCACGACCTCAACGATGCACTCAATGACACGGCAGAGAATTCTCGCCCAAATCACAAAGCCAAGGTATTGATGTTTCCCGCCGTATCGAGAGGATAAAAGAGCAGCCTAAGCAACAAACGTATTTATTAATGCTGGCAACTCTCATCGACACCCTGTAGCATGCCGTCCCGATGCATTTAGGTCAGCATCACCCTCCCTTTCTAGCAAATGCCATTTAGCATGCTAGCTCTTAGTGCTCGCCAGACCTTGCCCTTGTGTTCTTTATTGACTTATCTTCTTTATTGAATAGGGTGGCCGAGCCACAGGAAATCATTATGTCTTTCGAATCACTCGGCCTGAACGCCGATATTTTGCGTGCTATTGCCGATGAAGGTTACAGCACCCCTACTCCAATTCAGCTGCAAGCCATTCCCGCCGTGCTCAAAGGCGGCGATATATTGGCAGGCGCCCAAACCGGTACAGGTAAAACCGCCGGCTTCACACTGCCGATGCTGGAAAAGTTAACAAACTCAACTAAACAACTTAGTGGCCGCCGCCCGGTACGCGCACTTATACTCACACCCACTCGCGAACTCGCCGCACAAATTTTTGAAAGCGTACGCACTTACGGTAAATATTTACCACTGCGTTCAACGGTTGTTTTTGGTGGTGTCAGCATTAATCCACAGATGATGAAACTGCGCGGTGGCGTTGACATTCTCGTAGCAACACCCGGCCGCCTACTCGACTTAATAAGCCAAAACGCAGTCAGCTTAAAAGAAGTTGAAATGTTAGTGCTCGACGAAGCAGACCGCATGCTCGACATGGGTTTTATCCACGACATTAAAAAAGTATTAGCGCTACTGCCGAAGCAACGTCAAAATTTATTATTCTCCGCAACATTTTCTAACGAAATCAAAGATCTCGCGGATAAATTATTAAACAAACCCACGTTAATTGAAGTAGCCCGTCGCAATACTGCAAGCGAGCAAGTTGAACAACGCGTTCATCCAGTTGACCGCAACCGCAAACGTGAATTACTTTCGCAATTGATTACTCAAGGTAATTGGCAACAAGTGTTAATTTTTACTCGCACCAAGCACGGCGCAAACCGTTTAACCGAACAACTTGCCGAGGATGGCGTCAGCGCTGCAGCCATTCACGGTAACAAAAGCCAAGGCGCCCGCACCAAAGCCTTGGACGATTTTAAGCGCGGGAAAATTCGTGCATTAGTTGCCACCGACATTGCTGCACGCGGCATCGACATCGACCAACTGCCACACGTTGTGAATTATGAATTGCCGAATGTGCCCGAAGACTATGTGCATCGTATTGGCCGTACTGGCCGTGCAGGCAGTGAAGGTATAGCCATTTCATTAGTGTGCATTGATGAACAACGTTTTTTATACGACATTGAAAAATTAATCAAACGCGATATCGAAAAAGAAGTGATCGTCGGTTTTGAACCAGACCCAACGATTCGCGCAGAACCCATTGTGCTTGGCCGCAGCATGACCATTGGTAGAAATAATGGCGGCGGCGGTAACAGCAGAAGTGGTAGCGGCAGCAAACCATCCTTCGGCGCAAAACCAAGACCAAGCGGCCAAAATACTTCTGGCAAACCCAGTCATAAACCAGCTGGTAGCGCACATAACAGTGGTGGAAATCCACACGCAAAGCCCAACGGCAATCACGCGCCAAGGCGAGCCGGAAACCCGCAAAGGCCTGAACTTAAGATCTCTTAAAACGGCTAATTTACCCTAAAAATTGCGTTTTCCGCACCCCAAAAAAGCCTCATCACACGCTGTGAGAGGCTTTTCAAACATCATCATCGACATCATCAACATCGAGCGTTCCCCACTCAAGTTGTAAACTCCTGTAAAAACTGATTACACCCGCGACAAAAAAATCAGATCAAGCCCAAGATCCCATTTCCAACAAAAAAACACTCCCATTTTTTACACTTTAAAAAAAGTGCTATTGAAAACTGCCCACTTCACACAAAGGTGGGACGACTCACCGGCCCCATAGTGACAATCTAACATCGGCTTAAGAAGCATAATTCTAATCAACCAGCTTCATTTGATGCCTTTTACCGACATTGAATCTGCCTTTTTTCCAAAAACCCTTTTCCATAAACGTAAACATTTTCAAAAACTTCAATAATGCTGAGGATATAATAATGAACAAAACTCTACATTCAAAGCTTAAATTGGCTCTAATCGCCGGGGCAATCATGCTCTCCGGCACAAGCGCCATGGCCGATGTACTGAGCCCTACGATTGGCGCAGTTATTTACAACGAAAACTTTAACAGCCTTAACCCCGCCACTTGGCGAAAAATAGA
>JAYWHF010000031.1:0-1893 GCA_043777855.1 Gammaproteobacteria bacterium
GAATTGTAAAGCGCCCACATCAGCTAGATCAGATTCAATGAACAGCCCGTAGCGAGTTCCATTCCTTATTCTGCCAATAGCAATCGGGATGCCGTATTTGTAAATTAATACTCTTGCGTCGGTTGATATACGTTGGTTGCATCTATGTTCCATAACTACTCCGCATTAATTGAAGTGAATGTTGGGAAACTACTGCTAAATGGATAACCCTTCTAAAAACTCCTGCAGGTCCTCAGCATGCTCTTCCTTCTCATTGAGAATAGAATTTATCAATAAATTTGTTACGGACTCACGCTTATCAATAAAGTACAAAAGATCGCGGCAGCTAACAATAATAGATCTACACGCCATTAAATTTTCAACGATCATTTTTTTCAGCGTATCATCAATTGAGCAATTAAGGCTATTAATACTTGCCATTTCTTGCATCGAAAAAACCGGGATTCCTCCTGTTTTTATTAAGTGATCTGCCAAACTATCGGCATGATTTCTATCTTCGTTAGAATAGAACAAAAAACTATTTACAATTTTTTTCATGCTGCCTTCATCAACTAAAAAATAGTGTCGCCTAAAACGAAGCATGCTAATAAAAGCTGATGAATACAAATCGTTTAATCGCTTTAGGAAATTATTTTTATAGGATAAATCCCTATCCTTACCAACACTGTTGCTCACTCCATAAGAAAATTGGCGATCTAAACGTCGCGCATTGAGCGATAAGGATTTAGATGTCATAGGTTACTCTTGTTATTCGTCAATAAAATCAGCGCCGATATTATCATGCAAATTAATCTATTGGCTCTGTTCGATTCGCCATAAAGGCACACTGAATTCTCACCATTTTAATCTTACGGGAGATTACGCGCAGGCAGAAAGATGCTGGCACCGTAATCTGCGCCACAATGTGTCTTAAATGCGAAGGAGGGCTTAACAAAACGCAATGCAAAAAATATTCGGTAGATGCGAGGCACTGCCTAAGGCATTACATTATTTTCTGATTGGAGCAGAGGAAAAACATGACGAGAAAAATTGCACGTCCCTGTGCAGCTTTTTATTTCAGATCAACTTAATTACCACTTACACGTATTTCGTAAATTGAGTAACCCCATTGATTGCCTGCGCTGCGTGCGGTGGCATAGACTCTTACATAACGGTAGCTGCCAGACAACGCGAGCGTGTCTGTGCGAGCACCAAAGGCGCCACCCGTTTTAGTGGCTCCGGGAATGTTCACCCAAGAGCCTGGAGCGTTGGTCGCCGAACCTTGAATGACATAGTCAGCCGCGTTTGCCGCTTCCCAATCAACACTTATGCTCGACAAGGTTTTCGCGCTACCCAAGTCTAGGGTCATCCAGCCAACGCCAGCGCCATGAGTTGTTTCCCAACGCGTTCCGGCGTTTTTATCTATCGCATTGCTAGCCGGTTGAAATTGGCTGCTAGCAGGATAAGTGGCAGGAATGGTTGTCGGCAACAATTGTGGCGTTGTGGTGGTACCAGCGCCATAAGCGACCGCAATTGTGTGGCTCGCACTGATGTTGTTAAACGTGTAGCTGGTCAGAGCGCCTCTAGACACACCATCCACTATCACGTTAGCAACAGATTTCCCTGCTGGTGGCGTGAAGGTATAGGTTGCACTGGTCGTATTGTTCTTGCTGTAACGCAAAGTGCCCGCTGGCGAAATAGTACCGCCCGCGTCTAGCCTTATGGTGTATATGCGATGAGGCTTCAAATCCACGGCCATAAATTGCACGTCGCCTACTTCCACGAGTTGACCGGTGGGCGGCCTAAAGCTCAGCTTAAAGTCACGTGTGTTAGCCGGTGGAGCGCTCGAAAAAGCGGTGAACGCTTCGTAAGTGCCGTCGGTGTTGCTCGCCGTCCAGTTCAACATGGGCGTAT
>JAYWHF010000032.1:0-5264 GCA_043777855.1 Gammaproteobacteria bacterium
TAATTTTTTCTGTACTTTGAATGCGGCTTGACGAGGGCGCTTTCTCGCCAGAACTAACCGGCGACGGGCGTGGTTTAGCTTCGCGTTTTCTAACTTTTACTCTTGCAGCGGCATGAATTTTTTCTAAAATTAACTCGGTGTATTCTCGCAGGCCATCGGCAATACCCAGTTTTGGTTTTGGAATAAAATCCACTGCTCCTAATTCAAGGGCTTGCAAAGTTGCATCCGCCCCTTGTTCCGTTAGGGTAGAAATCATGATCACCGGCGTGGGGCGCGCACTCATTAACTTTTCAAGAAAGGTAATGCCGTCCATACGGGGCATTTCAATATCTAGGGTAATAACATCCGGCTCAAACTGCTTAACCATATCGCGCGCAACAAAAGCATCGGGTGCAGCACCCACCAAAGCCAACTCGGAATCGGTGCGAATAATCTCTGACAAGAGGCTGCGCACCAATGCCGAATCGTCAACCACTAAGACTTTTATTGTCATTCAGATACCTTAAAAAGAGCGAACGCTTAATTCCTTGCTATCAACTTACTATTAAAAAATCAACCTACTATTAAAAAATCAACTTACTATTAAAAAATCAACTTGCTATTAAAAAAATTAACATGCGATTAAAACAAATCAACATCTCCACTTTTTGGCGCATATTTAACCCGCATCCGGTATTCACTTTCCCTATCTATGATGGTGGAATTATGAACCGATTTTATTTTCCGAATCATTACTTTCCCGCTATCTGGAAAAAAGTACACCTTACGTGGGTATTCATCGAGTAAGTCTTTTGCGACTATCGGAATGCCTTCATTACTTAAATAATCCAGTACGAATTCAGCATTGCGCTGACCCACATTATTCAACACCATGCCACGCAATACATTTCCACCGCCAAATACTTTGGCTTCAAACCGGTTGCGATTTGCGCCAAGTTTAAGTAAATGGTTAATTAAAATTTCCATAGCATAGACCCCATAACGCGCTGACTCTGTCAACAGGCCTGACTCATTACTGCCATCATTGGGTAATAGAAAATGATTCATGCCGCCAGCGCCGGTATGCTTATCGCGTAAACATACCGCGACGCAAGAACCTAGCACCGTGACAATAAGCTTATCGCCAGTGGTAACGTAATACTCGCCCGGCAAAATCTTTACGGCTTCTTTTTCAAAATGGCGGTCATAATAAACGTTGGGTGCAAAATGCTCATTATTTTCAAAGTTCATTCGCATTTTCCTGCTGCAACCGCTCAGATAGTGTGTAGGTTGTTTTATCGACTAATTTCACAAGGCTCGTCGCTTGTGAGAAGCTTTCAGAATGCCCGGCGATATACAGACCTTTCGGTTTCATGAGTTTAACGATGCGCTCAAGCAATTTTAATTGTGTTGGCTTATCAAAATAAATCATGACATTTCTACAAAATATAACATCAAATTTTCCACTCAATGACCAATTAGCATCTAACAAATTCAGTTGTCTGAACTCAATAAGCTGGCGCAGTTCAGGTATAACTTTAGCCTTACCCGAGTTTGCCCCTTTCCCACGCTGAAAAAACTGCTTCTTTCGCTCCAGACTTACAGACTCCAAACGCTCCGCCGTGTAGATTCCAGCGCTCGCATCTCTTAGCACGTTGCTATCTATGTCCGACGCAATAATTTCAACCGGAGGAGAATAGCTTTCGTAGGCTTCAGCGATTGCCATAGCGATTGAGTAGGGTTCTTCGCCAGTACTGGAAGCAGCGCACCAGATACGCAGTTTCTCATTTCTAAGTGCCAACTTTTTAACATAGCTAGCCAAGATATCGAAATGATGTGCCTCACGGAAAAAAGCGGTAAGATTTGTTGTTAGCGCGTTTATAAATTCTTCTAGCTCTTTCTCATTTGAATCCAAATAACTCAGATAACCAGAAAATTGGTCAATCTTTAGCGAACGTAATCGGCGCGCTAAACGGCTATAAACCAATTGTTTTTTACTATCCGATAGATTAATTCCGGCTTTTTTATATAAAATCGCGCGAACTTTTTCAAAGTCCGCCGTGCTATACGTAAATTCTCTTTCATGCTGCGAATTGTCACTCAAGTAGTGTGCTCACTCAGTTAGGGAACTCTATCCTTTTAAAAAAACTAAAAAACTATTAAGACCAAAAAAAATTCACTAAAATGATTCCCACTCATCATCTTGATTTTTCGGTGACGATAGTTTTTTTATACTGTTAGATTTTGGCGCTGATTTTCCCAATGGAGCCGCAATTCGCGTTACAGTTTTTTTTGCGCTGCTTCCCGGCGCCGATGACAACCGAAATTGTGAAACACTCGTTGTCAATTGATCCGCTTGTGATTGCAAACTTTCCGCAGCGGCAGCCGCTTCTTCAACCAAAGCCGCATTCTGCTGGGTCATTTCATCCATATTTGAAACCGCACTGGAAACCTCTTCAATACCTGATGATTGTTCAGCAGATGCCGCGGCAATTTCAGCCATAATATCGTTCACCCGTTTAATCGCTGTGACGATTTCCGTCATAGTGTTCCCGGATTTAGCCACCAGTGAATTTCCGCTTTCAATTTTTTTAACAGAATCAGAAATGAGGCCTTTAATATCTTTAGCGGCGTTAGCAGAACGCTGTGCTAAGGTGCGAACTTCTGATGCAACAACCGCAAAGCCTCGCCCTTGATCACCGGCACGAGCCGCTTCAACGGCCGCATTTAATGCAAGAATATTGGTTTGAAAAGCGATGCCATCAATAACGCCAATGATATCGGCAATTTTTTGCGAAGACTCATTGATCGAGCTCATGGTAAGCACTACTTGCTGAATGAGTTCACCACCATCAGTTGCTACTGTTGATGCGCGCTCAGCTAAAACGTTAGCTTGTTTGGCGTTGTCGGCATTTAATTTTACCGTGGACGTCAACTCCTCCATGCTGGACGCCGTCTCTTCAAGATTCGCTGCTTGTTGTTCTGTTCTACTCGAAAGATCAGAATTTCCAACGGCAATTTCACCCGAAGCCGTATAGATAGTTTCCGCTGCCACACGAATGTCACTTAAAATATTCGTTAAACTTTCGGTAGTGTTGTTGCAGTAATGTTTAAGGTCACCGAATGTACCCGCGTAATCGGCGGTGATTTTTTCGGTCAGATCTCCTTTTGCAATTGCACCTAATACGCGGGCTACATCATTCAAACCTTTATCCGCCGTATTAACCAAGCTATTCAAATCTTCTGCGATTTTTAAAAAGAAGCCATTTTTTCCATCAACGGGAATGCGCGCCGTAAAATCGCCCAAGGCTGCTTTTTCAACCAAACTACCCACCTCTTTCTCCGCCGCCACTTCTTGCGTTCTATCCAGCCATTCAATAACCACACCCAGATAGGTGCCATCTGCGCCGCGCATGGGGTTGGTGGTTAAGCGTAAAATTTGTCCGCTCAAGACGACATCCACAATACGAGTGCTCGCCAAACCAGACACATCTATAGTGTTAGCGCCCAAGGCCGCGTTGAGTGGATCAAAACTGGAGCCCAATAATCGGTCGGCAGAAAACCCCGCTATTTCTCGGCTGAAGTCCGCTGAGAGGCGTTGCATAAAAATTTTTATCGCATGATTGAGATAAATAATATTTCGGTTCTTATCGACTAACATGACATTCGTTGAGGCGGCATCGAGGGATTGCTTAATGCGTTGATTTTCCAAAAACTGTACGGCATTCGTTGCTAACTGCGAGCGCATAAACTCCATCTGCCCAAGCAGACTATTATTAGGTGCTCTCGTTGAGCTGCCATTTGCCTCATAATCACCTGAACTTATACGCTTAGCGGCGCTAACCGCATCGGCGGGCTCTCCACCTAGATCGCCCATAACGCTATTGGCAACGCGCAGCGCAAGCAATATGGATGCAGCACCAGATACCACAATCATAAAAAGTTGTAGCCAATTTGCAGCTGACACCTCAGCTTTTGAACGCGCTGCATCTATAGCCGCTGCAGCTTGTAACTTGTCGCTGGCCGCACCCATTTTTTCTTCAAGGTCGGAAAATGCCACATTAAATTTTGGGAGTTGTACGCGCTCGCCGGCTAAATCGCTAAAAGCCCGATCAACATGTTCTTGCGCGAGTGCAATATATATTTCGAGGGATGCATCCAACTCATCAAGTGCGGCCCTTGCACTGCTACTTAGTTTCAGCTTTTTATTCTCGTTAACTCTATCGCGAAATTTTTCACTATGCTCCTTAACATCTTCCTTTACCTCAGCGGCTTCTTCCATATTTTTTTCATTGGATACCCAAAGCGCTCGCTGTAAATCGGCCCGCAATGCATCGTGCATCATATCGCCTTCCATATGGTTGCGCAGAGCAATAGAATTTCGCGCAGCGACTTCAAGTGCGGCACTATAGGTATGCTGCGAATACCAGCTGGCGGCGCCAATTGCCAAGGCGCCAAACAAACCTGCAAACCCAATGGTTAACAATTGCGTACGAAAATTCATAGGTAATGCCGCCTTTATTAATTTTTTGAGCGTTAGAATATTTTTAATTTTTTGCTTTTAGCTTTTAAAAATTGCCAACAGCTAAAACGATTCCCATTCATCGTCCTGATTTTTTTGTGGTAATAATTTTTTGCCGGTAGCAGCTATTTTTTTTACTACCACTGGAGACCTGTGGTGCTTTTCTTGAATGCTATGATGCTCCGCCGCATCGGCTGATAATTTAAAAGTACCCACGCGCTGTGTTAGCTGATCCGCTTGCGACTGTAAACTTTCTGCTGCCGCAGCGGCTTCTTCCACCAAGGCGGCATTTTGTTGAGTCATTTCGTCCATTTGCGAAACTGCATTTGAAACTTCCTCAATACCCGTCGATTGCTCTGAGGATGCAGCGGCGATTTCCGCCATAATGTCATTTACGCGCTTGATGGAAACCACCACTTCTTTCATGGTATCGCCGGACTTTACAACCAACACGTTGCCACTTTCAATTTTTTTAACAGAATCTGAAATTAAACCTTTTATATCTTTTGCAGCGTTTGCGGAGCGTTGCGCTAATGCACGCACCTCCGAAGCAACCACCGCAAAGCCACGCCCTTGATCACCCGCACGCGCGGCTTCAACCGCTGCATTTAGCGCAAGAATATTGGTTTGAAACGCAATGCCATCAATCACACCAATGATATCCGCAATTTTTTGCGACGATTCATTAATCGAATTCATGGTGACTACCACCTGTTGAATCAGAGCCCCGCCATCGGATGCTATTACCGAGGCGCGCTCAGCC
>JAYWHF010000033.1:0-1886 GCA_043777855.1 Gammaproteobacteria bacterium
GCGCTCCGAGCTATTGAAAGAATTGCATCTCAATCAATCATCCATATTCCGCATGTTTCCTACCATTGGCGCATGCATGATGAGAGCACTGCGGCATCTGGTTCTAATAAAAACTACGCAACTCGGGCTGGAAAGCTGGCACTAGATGATCACTTCAGGCGCACCAATATCCAAGCCAGTACCGAGATCCTACCCAGTGGCAACTATCGTGCGCACTACCAATTAACCAAGCAACCTCTCGTGAGTTTGATTATTCCGACTCGAAACGGTTTGAAGTTGATTGAGCAGTGTATTGAAAGTATTGTTGCCAAATCGACGTATAAAAATCACGAGATTATTATTGTTGACAACGGCAGCGACGATCTTGAAGCTCTAAAGTATTTTGAAAAAATCAGCAGTACTAAGTTGGTACGCATCTTGAGAGATGATTGTCCGTTTAACTATTCAGCGCTGAACAATAAAGCCATCGCTCATGCCAGCGGGGAATTTGTTGTATTGGTGAATAATGATATTGAAGTTATTTCGCCTGATTGGCTAGAGCAATTATTAGGTCTAGCTCTGCAACAAGGCGTAGGCGCTGTTGGTGCTAGGCTTTGGTATCCAGACAACACGTTACAGCATGGCGGTGTAGTGTTGGGCGTTGGTGGTATTGCTGGTCATAGCCACAAGTATCTGAATCAAGGAGAGCTGGGTTATTTCGCGCGAGCTGATGTTATTCAAACCTTTTCAGCCGTTACTGCGGCCTGCCTGATGGTTCGTAAAAGCATTTATCTAGAAGTTGGCGGCTTGAACGAGAAGGACCTAGCCGTGGCATTCAATGATGTCGACTTTTGCTTGCGCGTGAGAGCGGCTGGTTATCGAAATGTGTGGACTCCCTATGCAGAGCTTTACCATCACGAATCAGTCTCTCGTGGAACTGAAGACACGCCTGCAAAGCAGGCTCGTTTTTCTGCAGAGGTCAATTACATGCTGAATACTTGGAGAGAGTCTCTGCATTCAGATCCCGCGTACAACCCAAATCTCTCGCTGAAGTATGAGGATTTTCGGCTCAAGTGGCCCGATGACATGCTTTGACTCTCTTGTGTAAAAAAAGAATACTATGTTGCGTAAATTTGCTCATAAATACACAAGTCTTTCCAACAAAGATGACACCTACGAACGCAGTTAGATTGAGGTTGAAAATGCTTATAGATTTATTACGAAAATTAAAACATTTCATTAGAAACCAGATTAGTCAATCGCGTTTCGCATCTTTATTGGAGCAGCCAACGGATCATGGGGTGATCGAACACGATGATTTGGCCACAGGATCTCTTCCACCTGAATTCGACATACAAACGTACCGAGCACTTAACAAAGACTTAATGCATCTTGGAGATGCTGCTTTATCTAGCCACTACATCAACCACGGTAGAAGTGAAGGTCGTAGGGCTAACAAAATAGTTGATCGAAATGGATTTGCCCGACTGAACAAACAATCAGACTTTGCACTTGAAATCGGACCATTTGCAAATCCTTTGTTATCTGGAGAACTAAGGCACTTCGCTGATTATTTGGATCGAGCAGGCCTTGTGGAGAGGGCTACATCGATTGGACTAGATCCCGAAAAAATCCCAGCGATTAATCACGTTTTGAGTGAAGTTTCTTTGTCAGATATCAATATTGATTTTGATGCAGTTCTTAGTAGTCATTGCATTGAGCATCAACCAGATTTGATACGCCACTTTCAAGATATAGAGAAGCTGCTTAAAAAACGAAACGGGAGGTATTATTTACTAATCCCAGATAAGAGATACTGTTTCGACCATCAAATCGCAGAATCAACAATTGCGGAGGTTATTGAAGCTCATGTTCAAAAGCGCCAAATTCACACACTCCGCAGTGTC